>JBIKQE010000033.1:0-14236 GCA_044349815.1 Chitinophagaceae bacterium
ATATTATTGTTTTCGGACAAAACGGGAAAGTGATTCGGGCCAAAACCCGCAATCAAAAATTGTTGGTGCAAGCCGCCGAAAAAAACGACATCTTGTTTGCGGTGGGTCCGGCCGGTACCGGAAAAACATACACCGCCGTGGCCCTGGCCGTGCGTGCCTTGAAAAATAAATCGGTGAAAAAAATTATTTTAACACGCCCCGCCGTGGAAGCCGGCGAAAACCTTGGCTTCCTGCCCGGCGATTTGAAAGAAAAAATTGATCCGTATTTACGCCCCTTGTACGATGCGCTCGATGATATGTTGCCGCCCGACAAACTGAATTATTACATGACCAGCCGCATTATTGAAATTGCGCCCTTGGCGTACATGCGCGGCCGCACGCTCGACCATGCGTACATTATTTTAGACGAAGCGCAGAACACCACGGAACTGCAAATCAAAATGTTTTTAACCCGCATTGGGCCCTCGGCAAAAGCCATCATCACCGGCGATATGTCGCAAATCGATTTGCCTAAAAACCAACAAAGTGGACTCGGCAAAGCCATTCGCATTCTAAAACACATCGATGGTATTGCCCATATTGAACTCGATGGCGAAGATGTGGTGCGGCACCGATTGGTGAAAGAAATTATTAAAGCCTACGATAAAGCCAATAGAGAGGCCGAAGAAGCTATACCGCCAACCACGAAAAAAAACGACAAAGCATGAGGAAGATTCTAGGAGCCGGTTTGTTGGCGATTCTTTTTTTTAACGCATGCAAAAATGATGCGCACCAAAAACAAGGGCTCGGATTTTTAACGGCATTTTATTCAGGCAACTATACGGCCGCCAAAGAATTTGCCACGCCCCGCACCGATACCTTGTTGGATGTGCTGGGTGCTTTAGCGCGCCAAGCGGGCGATACCGCCTTGCGTACGCTCGATGAAAAAACCTTGAGTGCCTCGTTACAAGAACCACAAGTCAACAACGACACCTGCGTGATTCGCTATCAGCATCCGTTCGATAAGGCCCGCACCGAAGAACTCACGTTGTTTAAAATAAAGAATCAGTGGCTCGTTGAAATGTCGCTCGACCGCATCGACCCTGTAAGGTTCGAGGAACTAAAACAAGCCAGTTTGCCTGTAGACAGTATGCGCACAACCTCGGCCACCGACGATGCAGAACACAATGCGGCAGTGGCCGATAGTGTTCAGCTGATTGAAATAAAATAATTTTTTAACTGCGTAAACTCCTTACGCACTACCCTGCGCATCTTTGTAGGGTGGTTGAAAAACAAAGCCGACAGTAAGCGAGTATAAACACTTAAATTCAACAAAACTTATACACAGCTATTATAGGTCCTTGCATTTCACGCTACATTTGTTAGAATCCTTTTAAAATAAAAAACACACGTATATGGCAAAAGAAGTAACAGTTGAGAACGAGAAGCTTAAAGCACTCAAACTCACCATGGAAAAAATTGACAAGGACTTTGGAAAAGGTTCTGTAATGAAACTAGGCGATAAGGAAGTGGTGGAAATGGATGCCATCTCTACCGGTTCCTTGGGCTTGGATATTGCCTTGGGTATAGGCGGTTTACCGCGTGGTCGTATTGTTGAAATCTACGGACCGGAATCGTCGGGTAAAACCACCATTGCCACGCATTGCATTGCCGAAGCGCAAAAGAAGGGAGGCATTTGCGCCTTCATTGATGCGGAGCACGCTTTCGATGCCGGCTATGCCGCTAAGTTGGGCGTAGACGTTGAGAACTTATTAATTTCGCAACCCGATTACGGCGAGCAAGCCTTAGAAATTGCCGACCGTCTTATTTCGTCGGGCGCCATCGATTTAGTGGTGATTGACTCGGTTGCCGCCTTGGTACCGAAAGGGGAATTGGAAGGCGAAATGGGCGACAGTAAAATGGGTTTACAAGCCCGTTTGATGAGTCAGGCCTTGCGTAAATTAACCGCTACTATTTCGCGTACCGGTTGCTGCGCCATCTTCATCAATCAGTTGCGCGAAAAAATTGGCGTGATGTTTGGTAACCCCGAAACCACCACCGGGGGGAATGCCTTGAAATTCTATGCCTCGGTGCGTTTGGATATTCGTCGTATTTCGCAAATCAAAGATGGCGACGAAGCCATTGGAAACCGCGCCCGCGTGAAGGTGGTGAAAAACAAAGTGGCACCACCGTTCCGTCAGGCTGAGTTCGATATCATCTTCGGCGAAGGTGTAAGCAAAAACGGCGAAATCATCGACCTCGGTGCCGATCACGGCATCATCACCAAAAGTGGTTCATGGTATAGCTACGAAAGCAATAAGTTAGGTCAAGGCCGCGATGCCGTGAAGCAATTGTTGGTCGACAACCCTGAAATGGCCGCTGAAATTGAAGCCAAAATTCGCGCGAAAATCGAAGCCGATCGGGCGTAATAATCTTGCTATGAATGTTATAAAAGAAGCCGGTGTAATAACCGGCTTTTTTTTTGAAGCGCAGCGGCATCGCTATGGTCAGCAACCGTCTTGCTGTCCGCTGCAAGTGTGGCGGTGTGTTGCGCCTCGCTTCGCTCAGCGCCCACCCCGCCACAGCTTTCCGCTACCATCAAGGCTATTCTTCATCGTCCGATTCGTTCTGCCTCAGGCAGATCTTCTTTTTGGCTTGATGCAATATCTATGGCGTCACTCCCCCGCTACCCCCGCTGTATCATATTCCCCAAATCATCGCCACTTACACGAACAAAAATTTTCTTACCTTCCGGCGAAAGTTGCGGTTGCTCGCAACGCAACAATTGCTGAAACAATTCTTGCATCTCAGGTTCTTGCAAACGACGGCCATACGGCGTAGCTTGTTGAGCCGCCATGGTCCGAATCAACTTCTCGCGTTTGTCTAAACGTATATCACTCGCTTCATGCTTGTATAAATCCAACAACTTTTCGATGGCCGCTTTCTCATCATGGTCGGGCATATCGCCCGGGGTACCTTGAATAATAAACGTGAACTGCCCGAAAGGCTCTATGGCATAACCCAACAATTTTAAATCGTCGAGCATATTAGTTAACAACAAGGCGTCGGTGGGGTTTAGCTCTAATGTTTTCGGAATCAAACTACGTTGAATCGGAATCCCTTCTTGCAAGGCATGTTCGTAGCGTTCATATAAAATTCGGCGATGCGCTAAATGTTGATCAATAAACATACAACCGCTTTTAGTGGTAGCCATTACATAGGCTTGGGCTAGTTGTACAAAGTGCGGACTAAACAAATCGGCAGCAGTATGCACATTGTCTTGTTCGCTATCTGTTGGAAATGCCATGCCTTGCTGCACTTTATACAATTCCTTCCAATGTTTAACGTCGTTGCTCCGATGCAATAAATGGGCTTGTCCTCCTTGCGAAAACGATTGAAATAAAAAATCGTTTTCGGTTTGGCGTTGTTGCTGATTACTGAATGGCTGGGTTACCGCGGGTAATGCTTCAATGCCCGCATGCAAAGTAAAATCGAGCGAGGGCGCAATGCTATACTTACTTAAAGCATGTTTCACGGCCGAATTCACAAACGAATACACAATGCGTTCATCGTCGAATTTAATTTCTTGTTTGGTAGGATGCACATTTATATCGAGCCGTTGCGGATCAATATCAATAAACAAAACAAACAAGGGAAATTCATCGTTCGGAATCAAATCGCGAAACCCTTGCGATACCGCATGATTCAAATAGGCACTCCGAATAAACCGGTTGTTGACGAAAAAATACTGATTGCCTCGTGTTTTTGCGGCCGCATCGGGCGAACCAATAAAACCCTGAATATTCACCACCCCCGTTTCTTCTTCTACGGGTACCAACTTGGCATTGAATTGTTGCCCCAACAAACCTAATATCCGTTGCTTTAAATTACCCGGCTCCAACATAAACACATCGGTATCGTTGTTGGTAAACCTAAACGCAATACCCGGAAAAGCCATGGCCACCCGCGTAAACTCATCAATGATGTGCCGCGTTTCTACATTGTTCGATTTTAAAAAGTTGCGACGGGCAGGCACATTGTAAAATAAATTCTTTACCAAAATCATGGTGCCTTGTGGGGCTTGACATGGTTCTTGGCTTACCACCCTACTGGCTTCAGTAAGCAAGCGAATACCGGTTTCATCTTCGGCTCGGCGCGACTTCATTTCCATTTGCGCAACCGCCGCCATCGAGGCCAAAGCCTCGCCCCGAAACCCCATGGTACGAATGGCAAATAAATCGTCTATCTGACGAATCTTCGATGTGGCATGCCGTTCAAAACTCATGCGGGCATCGGTTGGACTCATCCCCTTTCCGTTATCATTCACTTGAATTAATTCCTTACCGGCATCCCGAATTATTAAATGAATGCGCGTAGCATCGGCATCAATAGCGTTCTCAAGCAATTCCTTCACCGCACTAGCGGGTCGCTGAATTACTTCACCGGCTGCAATTTGATTCGCTATCGGATCGGGCAATAATTGAATAATATCGGCCATACTACAAAAATACAAGCCCTTTACCGTGTTTGAACAGCTAAGGCTAGGAGGTTATAAACAGACATTCAACGATGCCCTGTGCAAAACTTAACGTAAAAAGGAAAGATACTGCTGATCGATTTCCCAACCCCACGACGGCATCATAGGATAGGCCGTTTGAAAGCCCGTTTTAAATCCTTCTTCTGCTTGCATAAAGAACTCTCTACTGCGATCGTTTCGTGTACTTTCATCGTCTACGATGCTGTAATAAGCAAACATGCCTTCCACTAATTTCAATCGAGGATGTTCAGAAGATAATTGACGGGCAGCTTCAAGGTCGCGTTGTATACTTGGCGAATACTTGGTAATGCCGGCCGCATCGTTATTATACATCAAACGCAATACCTGTATATAGGCATTTAAAATATACAATTCTTCGTTGGGTTTATTTTTCAAAAACGGTTTTAATCCTTCTTCTGCTTGAAATAAATACCTCTCTCTATCCACTTGTGTTTTAAAATCGGCTCGTTGCAAATACTGTGTCTTATAAAAGGCCGCATAATAAGCAGGCTGCCAAACATCACGATATTTCTTGGCAAGCACATCCAACTTTACAAGCGCGGCTTGATACCCTTGCTCGGTTGTTTTAGGATTAATTTCCCTGAACGTGAGTATCAATTCGTCTTCCCAGGTTTGAGCCGAAGCCGAGAACACCACTAAACTGAACAACAATGAAAAAATTACACGCATAACCAATATTGAGAAGTCCAAATATCGACTATTCAAGACAACTACCCAAATGTATGCTCGCCTGTAAACAAGGTTTTTAACTTAATTTTGTGGCACTAAAAAAAGCACTATGAGCCAAGCGCCAACAGCTTACGTTAACACCCATATCGAAAATGGCATTGCCCATGTTGAATTCTTCCACCCGGCTAGTAATTCATTGCCCGGCCATATTTTACGTTCATTGGCTGAAGCCATTGAAAAGGCTGGCCAAAACCCCGAGGCACGCGTTATTGTATTGCGTTCAGCCGGTCAATCCGCTTTTTGTGCCGGTGCCAGTTTCGACGAACTGATTGCTATTGAAACAGAAGACCAAGGCAAATCGTTCTTCTCGGGCTTTGCGATGGTTATTAACGCCATCCGTAAAGCCCCCAAGTTCGTTATTGGTCGCATTCATGGCAAGGCCGTTGGTGGGGGCGTGGGTTTAGCCGCCGCGTGCGACTACGCCCTAGCTACTAATAAAGCCGCCGTCAAACTCAGCGAACTCGCCGTGGGTATTGGCCCATTTGTGGTGGGTCCAGCCGTTGAACGCAAAACAGGCACCGCCGCCTTCTCGGCCATGGCCATCGATGCCACCGAATGGCGCAGTGCCGAATGGGCCCATGCGTGCGGCCTCTTTGCCGAATTACATACCGATGTAGACCAACTCGACGAAGCTATTACACGTCTAGCCTCGCAGTTAAGCAAAAGCAACCCCGAAGCCATGTCTATGCTAAAACAAATATTTTGGAGCGGTACCGAACATTGGGACACCTTACTGCTTGAGCGTGCGGCTATGAGCGGTAAATTAGTACTTAGCGATTTTACTCGAAACGCCATCGAACAATTCAAAACAAAAAAATAAACGTACTTTTAAACTTCTAATTTAAACAACATGCAACGCATTCTTTTAGCCGCCTTCGCCTTGGTATTATCCTTGAACACCTTGATGGCGCAACAAAATCAACCCACCATCGTAATTGAAGCGGCACACGGCGGAATCGATAACGGTGGCACCGTAGGTTCAGTGAAAGAAAAAGATTTACTGTTGAGCTATGCCAAAACCATTGCTGAATTAGCCCCATCAATGGGCGTGAACGTAGTATTGGCCCGCGAAAACGATACCCGTTTCAACATGAACGAACGCAGCAACCTAGCCGGTAAATCGCAAGCCGTTGCCTATATTATTTTACACGCCGATATGGCAAAAAATACCGGCGACCATGGATTGGAAATTTATACCGGTCGTAAAAGTTTAACCATGGACAATCGCATCTTGGGTAAATTCCTTGGTGCTGAATTATACAACTTCGGTAAGCTCACCGTAAATGGTGTGAACATCAACGATACCCACACGGCCCGTTTGGATGCCGTGAATGTACCCGCCGCCCTCATCAACTTAGGGTACTTAAGCAATGCCAACGATTTAGCCATTTTGCAAAACAACGAAAACCGTATAGCCTTGTGCAAGCAAATCTTGAAAGCGGTAACTCAATACCATCAATATCAAACTACCCCCCATTAAAAAACAATGTAACATTAATAACAAGCCGGCCTGCGTGCCGGCTTTACCTTTGCAAAAAATATGCTTATGCCCGATTTTCATGTAGTTACTCGCAATACCAACGATTTTGTTTTTGAAGGGGGAATCGACCAATATCGTTTCAAGATGGATGCCAATCCAGAAATAGGCGGCACGCAACAAGGCCCTTCTCCAAAAAAGGTCTTATTATCAACCCTGGCCGGTTGCACCGGTATCGATGTGGTTTCGCTGCTTCATAAAATGCGTGTTCAATTCAGCGATTTTGAAATTATAACCGATGCGGACCTCACCACCGAACACCCGAAAGTATTTACGCACATCAACCTTACCTATCGCATTCGTGTAGCGCCCGAAGACCGCGACAAAGTGGAGAAAGCCGTGCATCTTTCCGAAGAAAAATACTGCGGTATTTCCGCTATGCTGAAAAAAAATTCACCCATCAATGTCTCCATCGAATTTTTATAATTAAACGCCAAATAAAAAAACACCCGAACACATTCGTTCGGGTGTTTTTTATTCATAGAAATAATTACAAGGCTAATCCACTGGCTACTTCGCAGAACATCTGCACCCCAATACCAATAGCCTTATCGTAAATATCAAATTGCGCATTATGTACCGGCTTTTCAAATTGCCCATCGAACGATGTTCCTAAGCGGAAAAAACAACCGGGCACTTGATGCGTATAAAAACTAAAATCTTCAGCCGCCATCCGTAAATCCAAATCAATCACATTCGATTCGCCTACTACCTGTGTAGCCATCCCACGAACCTTTTCTGTTACACTCGGATCGTTAAACAACGACGGATAACCCATGGGTATTTCTACAACGGCATCACCACCCAAGGCCCGACACAAACCTTCCGTGTGAGTTTTAATCAATTCGTGTGCCTTGGCGCGCCATGCTTCATCGAAACAACGTAAGGTACCTTCTAACTTAACCTCATCGGGAATCACATTACCCGCCACGCCACCTTGTATTTTTCCGAACGACAACACCGAAGGCGACAATGGATTGCATTGCCGCGAAATCACCTGCTGTAAACTCACCAATAAATTGGCGGCAATCACAATGGGGTCAACCGTTTGATGCGGTAAGGCCGCATGGCCACCACGCCCTTTCACGGTAATATAAATTTCATCGGCACTCGCCATATATTGTCCGGCACGAAACCCCAATTGACCATACGGCAAATGCGGATACACATGCAAGGCCACAATGGCTGAGGGTTTCGGATTTTCCAATACGCCTTCTTTAATCAGCAAACTCGCCCCACCGGGATGTTTCTCTTCACCCGGTTGAAAAATCAATTTCACGGTCCCTTCCCAATTGGCGCGTGTTTCTTGCAACAACTTCGCGGCGCCCAACAAACAAGCACTGTGCACATCGTGTCCGCAAGCATGCATCACACCGGCATTCGTCGATTTGTAGGGCACGTCATTCATTTCTTGTATCGGCAAGGCATCCATATCGGCCCGCAAGGCAATCACGCGCGAGGATGGATTCTTTCCCTCTATCAAGGCTACAATACCCGTTCCGGCCAAGCCCGATTGAAATGAAATACCCCACGCACGCAATCGCGAAGCAATAAATGCCGACGTATTTTCTTCCTGAAACGATAATTCAGGATTAGCATGAATATGATGACGAAAACCAATAAAGGTTTCCAACTGTTCGGCCACCAAGGCCTTCCAATTAATCGGTAACATTGATATTCTTAATTGTCACTAAATCGGGTACAATAAAACTTGTAGGAAACTGCTTCGATACTTGGCGCATGAACGTGGTCGCTTCGCCTCGATTTTCAAAATTGCCCACTTTAATTTTATACGAAGGCACATTATAACTCATGTACGAAGGGATGTTCGGGAAAATCCGCATAAACTTATTCTTCGCATTCATGGCCTCCGTACGATCTTGCCCGTTGTAAATAATAATCCGAAAACCCTTCTGCGTGTAAATACTACCTGTTACTTTCTTCTTGCCATCGGCCGAAACAATCGGATTAAAATTCACCGGTTTATCGGCCTCAAGACGGGCTACTAAGGCTGGCCGTTTCAATAAAATATCCAACCGAGGATCCTTGAAAATAACAATCGCTCTATCTTCTTCCGAGAGCGTTGTATCAATCAAGGCCTGTGCTCGTGCCGATGCAACCAACATACAACAACAAATAAATACAAACAGTTGTTTCATACAAAAACAAAAGTAATCACTTTAAGGCCCCCTGCACCCATTTTTTCCCTAAAATTCCGTTACGAACCACCCCTTACTACTACCTTTGCCCAACCATGAACCCGCAAACAACCCTCGTACTCGGCGCTTCCGAAAACCCCGAACGTTATAGTTACAAAGCCGTGGTGCTTCTACACCAAAAACAATTTCCCGTTTACGCCCTCGGATTTAAAGCCGGTTCCATCAACCAAACGCCCATTCACACCGAATGGCCCGAAAGCGGCACCATCCATACACTCAGTCTTTACCTCAACCCTTCCCGACAAGCCGAATGGATCGAACACATCCTACGGCTTAAACCCAACCGCATCATTTTTAACCCCGGCACCGAAAACGACATCCTCGAAGAAAAAGCCACCGCCGCAGGCATCCAATGCCTCGAAGCTTGTACCTTAGTACTCCTGCATACCGGTCAATTTTAAGCATGCAAATTATTGCCAACCATATTGTAAAACAATTCGAAGCGGAAACCGTTATTCGAAATTTTACCTACACCTTCGAAGGCCCCAAGCACTATGCCCTTTTAGGCCCCAATGGTTCCGGTAAATCCACCTTGCTCCAAATCCTTTCAGGCTATGTGAGTCCAAGCAAAGGCCAACTCCAACACCAACTCCATCAAAACCCCATCGAACCCGATACGCTGTACCAACACGTAGCCATGGCCGCGCCTTATATCGAACTTATCGAAGAACTGAATCTCAACGAACTGCTACATTACCATAAAACATTCAAACCGCTTTCGCTTTCGCCACCAGAAATTATCGAACATATCCAACTCCAACACGCCGCCCATAAACCCATTGCGGCCTACTCGAGCGGTATGAAACAACGGGTTAAACTAGCCCTCGCTATTTTTTCTGAAAGTCCTTTCCTGCTCCTCGACGAACCCTGCTCGAACCTCGACACCCAAGGCATTGCATTATACCGCCATCTCATTGAACAATTTGCCCAAAACAAATTGCTCATCATCGCCTCCAACGATCCCAACGAATACGATTTCTGCGAACACCAAATCAACACCGCATCCTTTAAATAGGAACACGCCTCAAACCACTGCTCCCTGACACTGTTACTGTTACTGTTTCTGTTACCCTCTGTGAAAAGCCCTCCCTTCCTCTGTGATAAAAAAACCCTCACTTATCAGCGAATGCAATTCGCCCCTACATACCTCTTTGAAAAAAACCTCCTCCCCTCTGCGATAAGCACCTAACTCCATTTATATTTACACCACTATGCACTCTCCCTCCAACCCTCGCATCATTCGCGCGTGGACATACTACGACTGGGCCAACTCCGCGTACTCCCTCATCATCACCTCCGCCATCTTCCCGGCCTACTACGCCGCCATCATACCCGAACACGTAACACTCTTCGGCACCTCCTTCCACCGATCCGCCCTCGCCTCCTTCAGCATCGCACTGTCGTTTTTAATCATCGCCTTCCTCTCGCCCCTCCTCGCCTCCATCGCCGACGCCCGCGGTAACAAAAAAGCCTTCATGCGCTTCTTCTGCTACCTCGGCGCCCTCGCTTGCATCGCCCTCTTCTTCTTCACTAAAAATACCCACGTCCTCTTCGGACTCACCGCCTCCGTCATCGCCTCCATCGGCTATTGCGGCAGCATCGTTTTCTACAACGCCTTCCTCCCCGAAATCGCCCCCAAAGAAGAACACGACACCGTCAGCGCCAAGGGCTTTGCCATGGGCTATATTGGCAGTGTTATCCTCATGGTACTCTGCTTCGCTTTCATCCTCGCCAACGATCAACTCCATTGGGAACTCGGTGCACTCCCCGCACGTCTCTCCTTCGTAGCCGTTGGACTCTGGTGGTTTGGCTTCGCGCAAATTCCCTTGCATCAACTCCCCGAAGCGCCCAACACAAAAAACAAAAAAGCCTCCCTGCTCAACGGTTACCACGAACTCCAACTCGTTGCCAAACAACTGCAACACAGTCCTACCTTAAAACAATTTTTAATTGCGTTCTTCTTTTACAACATGGGCGTACAAACTGTCATGTACATGGCCACCTATTTTGCCGGCGATGAACTCCACATGGAAACCACCCAACTCCTTGCCGTAGTGCTCATCATTCAACTCGTGGCCATTGGCGGGGCCCGACTCTTCGCTTACATCTCGCAACAATTCGGAAACATCATCGCCCTCACCCTACTGGTTATAATTTGGATTGGCATCTGCATCAGCGCATACAGCATCGAAACCGTCAACGCCTTTTATGCCCTCGCCGTCACCGTGGGCATGGTAATGGGCGGCATCCAATCGCTCTCGCGTTCCACCTACGCCAAACTCCTACCACCCACCCACGACACCGCCTCCTTTTTCAGCTTCTACGACGTATGCGAAAAAATCGGCATCGTTATCGGCACCTCCACCTTCGGGTACATCGCCAATTCCCTCGGCGGCATGCGCAACGCCACCCTCGCCCTCGGCGGCTATTTTCTCATTGGCTTAATCCTCTTACTACCCTTGCTCAAAAAAAACAAACTTCGTCCGGAGCACTAAATATTTTTTTTCTTCTGAAGCGCATCAGCCGAACATCCCTCAGCGCTCGTCCCGCTTTTCGTTCCAATCGGCCCTTCGTTCCTCAGGTCCGTATTTCCACTACAATCGGGGCTATTTCATCATCGTCCGATTCCTTCTTCAGCTTTTTCCAACCGCTGCCGCTCTATTCCTCGATCCCTTCTTTAGCCCTTGTTGGTGAAAAACACCAACAACGGCCAAAGAAATACAGATGCCACTAAAATTAATTGTGTAACATCAATCAATACCAATATTTTCCTATCTTTCATGCTATGAATCCAGCGAGTTTAGCAAGTCCCAATTTAGCCTCCAAGGTATTTATGATAAAGCCTAAGCATTTTGGCTTTAACCATCAAACGGCCGAAACAAATGCCTTTCAAAATAAATCGGCATCGCACAATGATATTCATATTGCTGCAATCGATGAATTTACAAAGGCTGTCAATTTGCTTAGGGCCAAAGGGATTGAGGTACTTGTTTATGAATCGGACGATGCGGAGGCACCGGATGCTATTTTTCCAAACAACTGGTTCAGTACGCACGAAGATGGCACGCTGGTATTATACCCCATGTTTGCCCCCAACAGACGAAGAGAACGTAGTCTGCAAGCTATTGATAGCATTAAAAGCCATTGTAATACAAAGCATTGCATCGACCTTTCTGCTTCCGAAAATACAGGGACCTTTTTAGAGGGAACAGGCAGTATTATTTTCGATCATGCGAACCAACAGGCATTTGCTTCTTTAAGCTCAAGAACCAATAAGGAACTGTTTGAATCAATTTGCAACCAATTGAAGTACAACCCATTCAGCTTCGATTGCGTCGACCCACAAGGCTTGCCTTTTTATCATACCAATGTAATGCTGCATATTGGTAATAACTATGCCGTCATTTACGATGAAGGCATACAAGACACGAACGAACGCAAAAAAATAATGGACACCTTAGCGTCATCAAAAAAAGACATTATACGTCTTTCGTTTGAACAAGTACTGTCATTTAGTGGCAATATGATTCAACTTAAAAACAAGCAAGGAACGCCCTTTATTGTATGTTCAACAACAGCACGAAATAGCTTACACAGAGAACAGATTCAATTGCTGGAACAGCACGCAGAACTCCTAGTATGCAACATTCCCGTGATTGAAAAAATTGGTGGAGGAAGTATCCGTTGTATGATAGCGGAACTTTTTTAATTATTTTTTATCGAGCGATTGGCTGTGAAAAGGACAGCCCGGAACCGAGGGTTGTTTGGGTTTCCCAACCATTGGTTCCTGATAAAAAAAGTTGGGTGTAATCACCGTATTATCGTAATTCCGATGGAAAATTTCCATGGCGGAACCACTCATGGGAGGTACAATCCAAATCCAATCGGCCGTTACCGGACGACCCTTTTTCTCTTCGCTTGATTCAAAATGAATAAATTGCTCGGCACTTTCATGATGATGAGAAAGGGTTACACCGGCCTTCTCGTACGAATATATAACGGCTCTGTTCAATTCAACTAAAGCCCTATCTTTCCAAAGTGTTTTATCGTTACTTGTATCCAATCCAATTTTTTGAGCCACTATTGGCATCAAATTATACCGGTTGATATCCCCAAAATTTCGTGAACCAATTTCGGTTGCCATATACCACCCATTGAAGGGTGCTGCCGTATAACGTATGCCACCAATTTCAAGCATCATATCGGCAATAATGGGAACGGCATGCCAAACGATATTCAACGCTTCAAACCATTCATACTCCGGATGAACAATTGGAACAATAATGCCTTCAGGAACAGAAAACATCTTCATGCTGGCTTCCCTATTGGGCCATTGAATGGCATGCGGTAATAGTTCAAAAGCTTGTTGTTTAAACGAATGTCCTTTGTTGATACACCATTGAGTAAAATCTACTTCCGACGGATCGCCAACAATTGAACCATCTGGCTGGAGATGGCCGGCAAAGCGAACCAATTGATGATTAACTATTCTCGGCCCCATGTCTTCGTCGGGCATTTGCTGTCTAAAAATGGTGATGGCCGATCGTATCTTACCCTTATTGAATGCAAATTCGATATGCTCTTGCATCGCATTTAAAATTTCCTCGTCCTCATCCATATGTCGTGCATCAATCACTTTAAGTGTTTTCCAATAAAGTCTGCCAATGCAACGGTTACTATTTCTCCATGCCATTCGGGCACCGTGCGTTAATTCATCGGTCGTATGAAAATACGTGCCGCGCCGCTCAATTTCTTGGGCTACTTCTTCTAAGCGTTCAGCAAACTTATCGGGGATTCCTAGTTCATCATAACAGCATTTTAAAAAAGAGGCCGCCCTTGTTAATAGTTCTTGTTTTGAGGTAGACATATAAATAGACCGTTTACGAATTCCTAAGTTAGGCATAATAGGAATTAAGTGCAATTAATTTTCGTTTAAGTACTCACTTATTTGCTTTTTTTGAACTATTCAAATACGTAGGTTTTACCCAATACCGTCTTTCATATAGTTTCGTTGGGCAAAATCGCCAAAACACGAACTAAGTACCCCCCGCCATGAAAAAACAAAATAGGCGAGTAACGGTCTGGGGAAGTAAGAAGCTCCGTAGGAGCAACACATCGTTAGCACACGCATCATTTATTTCGCATTCACCAGCTCCGTAGGAGCAACACATCGTTAGAAAAACAATGTACCCGCAACAAATCACCAGCTCCGTA
>JBIKQE010000220.1:0-3928 GCA_044349815.1 Chitinophagaceae bacterium
TGTGGTCCCCGCAGTCGTGTCCTGCAAGGCACGCTGCGGCAATGAAATGCAATCAATATCAACCGCAGCGACCCCTTCGGGAGTCGACTGCGTGGACGTCGTACACCATAATGTTTAGCCCTTGTTGGTGTTTTCACCAACAAGACAATCATGTTCTCCGCAATGTCACCTGCCATAGATTTTATATTAAACATTAATTTGATTGGCAGGGACGTTGCGGAACTGATTAGGAATCGAAACCGCAACCGGGAAAGAATTATGATGAGAGGGATAAATGAAACGAGCAACGATGGGGAGTAATAAATCAACACGATAAACCAAATAGACCATTATGGGCGGTATCAGCGTGGACTCACGACAACGTTATTGTCACCGCTAATTCTTAATTATTTTTAATGTTTGATTAACCCCTTTTATTCGTAAGAAATATAATCCTTGAGGTAAGTTGTCTATATGAATTTTAGTATTTTTAGTTATATCTCCGGTTTTAATTTCGCTGCCTTTGCAATCTGTCAACTTGTATTTACTGCCAATGATACTTTCACTAGCTTCCAATGTAAAATAAGACGTTGCTGGATTAGGATATGCCTTTAAAAGAACATCAGGTATGTTATTTATGCTGGTTGATATGGTTGGTGTATAAACTCTTATTTTATTACTACCGGAAACTGCAGCTAGTCCATTTGTGGCAAAGCAAACACCAGACGTGTTTGAGAAATTTAAAACATTCGACCACAATAAATTTAAAGACAGATCAAATGCATACACCCCATTTTCTCCATTTGTGGCATAAATTATATTGTTTTTAGTAGCTGAAATTCGTGGCGAATAAAAGCCACCTTGGGCTATGGAAATAGATGAGTCGCTTATGATTCCTGTTGTTGGATTTAGTCGGACAATCTTTCCATTCGACGGAGCATATACAGAGCCGTCCGCCCCAATACTCATCGTACTGAAAGAACAATTGCCATAGATAGCAGTTTGCCATAACACATTTAGTTGTGTGCCATTATCAACCAAGGCGGCTACATTATCTTCGGTTAGTTGTACATAAATCACCCCGTTATTTCCAACCATCAAGGCTGATTGTGGTACATTACCCCCCGGTTGTAGTTCGTTTATTATATGCGAATATTTCTTTTGACCATTAAGAAGATTAATAGCCCATACATAAGCAACACCATTAACATTTTCCAACGTATAGCCTGTATTATTTGTTTGGTTAATAGCCATTTCTCCACTTCCTGAGGCAAGCTGTACGGTTGATGTTTGCCATACCATTTGGCCATTGACAGGGTTTATTTTATAGGTTTTAAAATTACCCATAACATAAAAATTGCCAGTTGAATCGAATACCCCCGATTCGGTAATGTAACATGCAACATTGACATTGGATGTCCATAATTTAGAACCATCAGCTACATTAAGGGCATATAGTGAATCGTTTTGACTCTCTGTATACCTCACCACATAAACTCTGTTATTCCGAAGTCCCACGGGAAGAGAACGTCCTGATGCATTGGTCACATCAACACTCCATAATAAATTCCCCGTGTTCAAATCGAAGCATTCAACCGGCGCGTATGAAGTACTTTGAAAACGCATGGTTACCAAATAGTTTCCTTCAATGTATATAGGAGTGCCAAATAATCCCGACGATGTAGTTTCCCATAAAATACTATCTGTTGTGGGACCTGGAACATCTATGTAGCCATTTTTTCCCCAGTTACCACCAATATTGTTCCACCCATTTTGACCTTTTACCCATGCCGAAGTAGTCATTAGAATTAATAATAATCCATGGATGATGATGTTTTTTTTCATTTTTTTTCTCTTACTTGTAAAAATAATAGTTTTTAGACCATCTAAAATAGACATTATAATTGTTGTTTGCAATATTAAAATGTCAGCTTGAATACATCTACACCAATACAATAGCCATAAACTTTTCCTTTTGGATTTTTATAAATTCGGATTTTATTGCAAGCTGTACCTAAATTAATTTTTGTCCAAGTTTTACCACCATCTTTGGTTTCGTAGCCTGTATTCATAGTGCCTATAAAGCCGTGGTTTTCATCGATGAATCCAACGCCAAACTCACGTGCCGTTGCATCTTCCACCAAGTTGATTTCTTGCCACGTATTTCCTCCGTCTGTAGTTTTTGCAACACGTTGTTGTTTCACGTTCGGATCCGGATTATAGGATTGAATAGTAACATACCCTGTTTTTTCACTAGGGAAAGAGGCTTTCCAGGTACCTTCAAAGGAACGATTCGATTGATACACTTTTTTCCAAGTCTTTCCCCCATCACTCGTTTTTAAAATGAGCGCATTCGATTTTTCAATATCCTCATCAGAAGCTGCACAGACCAATCCATTGTTTTTATCAAACATTTTAATATCAAATAGCATTTTACAGTCGTTATTCATACTATGAGACGTCCAGGTTTTACCACCATCATGCGATACCATCATGTTGGCAGGAGAACCTACACGACCTACGGCATAAATATGTGTTTTGTAGTCTATTTTACCCTGATTAATAAATTGTTCTTTGACAATATCAATGGCACAGAGTCCTTTAACATATGGACCTTGATAGTTAACCGGCTTCCACGATTTACCTCCGTCGATGGTGCCATAAAGCGGAATCGTATCGGTAACATTTGGAAAATAGTCGGTCCCTACAGTCCCTGCAAAGCCAACTAAACTATCAATAAAGGCAATGGTTCTGAAAAATGTTCCTTTTTTTTCCAATTGTTTTTCCCAAGTTTCTCCGCCATCTTTTGTGTGGTGAATACTTCCATAACCATTTACATACCAGCCTTCTTTTTCATTAATGAACGTAATATCATCTTGTTTGCCGGGATATCGCGCTGTATTCAGTTTTTTCCAACGTAGTTCTGCGCTATTAGGTTCATCGTTTTTAGATAAGATTTTATTGCTCCATGTAACTGCCGATTTTCCTACTTCCGGGTTGTACTCATCGAAAAGTTGTTGAATTTGACCATTCACAAATTTGTTATAGGCCTCTTGCATACTTCCAGATTTTGCAAAATAATGATCTGTTTCAGGATAGCTCATCAATATTGCATTGCTCGGATGAAAATGATTTACGGTATTAACTA
This sequence comes from Chitinophagaceae bacterium, assembly GCA_044349815.1. GTDB lineage: Bacteria > Bacteroidota > Bacteroidia > Chitinophagales > Chitinophagaceae > OLB11. The sequence goes on from JBIKQE010000220.1 coordinate 3,128, forward strand.
TTTGTTGATGATCGACTTTTGAAAAGGCTTGGAAATCGGATTCTCCACATTGAACCAATACTTTAGCATTGGTGTTCTTCCAGTTCTCTAAGTGAGGATAATCTTGTATCTGTCGCCAATATTCAGCATTTCTTGAATATATTTTTCCTTTTCCATCATACTCCCAGCTTGTTCTCAACATACTATCGGCTTTAGGTTCTTTAGCAATATCTTCAAGTTTTTCTTTCTTAACGAAATATCGATAATTCAAATCGTACTGAGCAATTACAGATTGCTCTACTTCTATTGGGTTCATGCCAGCCAAGGCATTTTGAACACGGTACATTTCAATTTGATATTCAAACCACGATTTTGCCGTTGTTCCGTACACAACAACTCCCGCTACTTGATGTTTTGCACTAATTGCCGGAGCAATAATTCCTCCCATGGAATGGCCAACAATAATAATTTGATTCGTATCAACATAGGCAAGCGACTTTAACTTTTTCAACCCCACTTCAAAATTTTCAATTTCATCGAGCAAATCACAGTCACCGCATAGTGGTGTATTTTTACTATCACCCAAGCCACTTTTCTCAATACGAAGTGTAACATAGCCCGCATCAACATAGGCATCTACAATTCGTTTATACGGATGATTGGCAGGTAAATCATCAATACTGCTGCAGGTATATCCCGGTATAAAAAGCATAGCGGGCATTTTGTTTTCTTTGAATGGTTTGTTGATAATAACGCGAAGTTGTCCGCCTTTGTATGCGGCTTCATCGTATATAACGTTGGCATTATCGTCTGTTTCATAGG
>JBIKQE010000221.1:0-3925 GCA_044349815.1 Chitinophagaceae bacterium
GCAAATTCGTTTTTCTTGGCGAGGTTGCGGGCTAGCAAGTTAATGGGGCCGTACGATTCGTTGGGGTTCAGGTCGATGGCTTTTTTGGCAAAAAACACCGAGAGGTCGATATCGTTTTCCAACGCATGCAATTCGGCCAAGCGTTGGAACGGCCGGTATTGTTTGGGGTAGTTGCGGCGTAAACTATCAAAACAGACTTTCGCGCGGGTGGTTTTCCCGGCACTTAATTCGGTTTCGCATTGGGTTAGTTGTTTGCGATACGCTTTGAGCGAATCGGCCGCAACGCTGAAATTACAGAAGAAAAAAGCCGCCAAGGCGAGGAATAAAAAACGATATGGATTTCCCGATTGGTGCATGCCTCATCGTGTTGTTGAGAGAAACCTTAAAATTGGTTTTTCCACATCATACTTTCCACCGGGCGGTTCGGTTGACCGCTGTATTTGGCGCCGGCTTTGTTGTTGTATTTCACATTGATGTCGCCATCTACCGGGAAGTAAATGAGTTGGCCAATGGGCATACCCGCGTACACCCGTACCGGGACTTTCACCGAAATTTCGAGGGTCCAGTTGCCACAAAAGCCCACATCGCCTTTACCGGCGGTGGCATGGATATCGATGCCGAGGCGGCCGGTGCTCGATTTACCTTCCAAGAACGGCACGTGCTCGTGGGTTTCGGTGTATTCTTCGGTTACGCCCAAATAAAATTCGCCGGGAAGCAACAAAAAGCCTTCTTCGGGAATATCGAAATGCGCAATGGTATTGTGTTTCTTGGCATCGAGTTCCTTGTCTACATACATCGCCAAATGCCGACCGAGGTGCACATCGTACGAATTACTGCCCAAGCAGGAAGGCTCGAAGGGTTCAATTTTAATGGTGCCCTTGCCCATTTCTTCTAAAATGCGGTTGTCCGATAAAATCATACGGGTACAAAGGTAGCGTTTCGAAGCAAGTAAACCAATAGGGGAGCGGCCTTAATTTGGTTGCGGCTGGCTAGGGTGGGATTTTTTTTGAAGCGCAGCGGCATCGCTTTACTGAGCTTCTTCCCGCTTTACATTCCAAGCCCGCCCGGGGCGGGGCTTTCCATTGCAATCGGGGCTATTCCCTCATCGTCCGATTCATTCTCAATCTGTTTCTGTTTCTGTTTCTACCTACCTGATTCTAAGAATTCATTCTCATTCTGCTACTCATTCTCATTCTACCTTTCGATATTTTTTTTCCCGCATCGTCACTCGCCAATCTCATTTCTACCATCATCGTTGTTTCCGGCGAGGACGTTGCGAAAAAAAAACATTCTCAATATTTTTTTGTACGTATAATTCACGTACATTTGTGCAACAAAATTATACACCATGATAACCTACCAAAATCATCATCCAAACAGTGGCATAATGGCAACGGTAATAAACGACAGAATTGATGTACGCATCAGTAAAGAACAAAAAGAGTTATTTAAATTGGCGAGCGAATTGAGCGGCTTTAAAAATTTAACTGAGTTTGTTGTTTATTGCATCAATAAAGAAGCCAATCAAATTGTTATTGACCATAACCAAGTACTCAAAAGCATGGAGGACAAAAAGATATTTTTGAATGCCATTTTACATCCACCGCAACCCAACGCGAAACTAAAGAAAGCCCAATTGAATTATTCTAAATTTTTGGCATCCGATGAAGTTGAGCATAAGCGTTCTGGAAAAAAGGCACGATAAATCGGCCTTTTGTTGTGGCTATCATTTATTGGATGATTATCTGAAAAAACAAGCCAAGCAGGATGTCAACCGCGATTTGTCGGCCTGTTTTGTTTTAGTGGATGAACACCATGTGGTGAAAGGCTATTATTCCCTTTCTGCCAATTCAATCAATCGAGATGTTTTTTCGAATGAAATGAATAAAAAACTGCCTCCTTCGTACACGAATATTCCTACTATTTTATTGGGTCGTTTGGCTATAGATGTTTCCATCAAAGGAAAGGGCTGGGGCGAAATTTTATTGATGGATGCCTTGCATCGAAGCTATACCATTTCAGAAACAATTGTTTCCATGGCCGTTGTGGTAGATCCAATCGACGAACAAGCCCAACATTTTTATGGTCGGTATGGCTTTATTCGATTGCCTAAATCGGGAAAAATGTTTTTACCGATGAAAACACTCGGTGACTTATTTCATCATTGAATATTGATTCCCCGCAAAATCTACCGAACGGCTACTACTTTCAACTGTTCTAACAAGCTTAGTTCGCTGCGTTTGAGGGTGAGTATGGATTCTTGGGTTAAATAAATTTCGTGTTCGTCTTTTTCATTTTTTAGTTCTTCCAGGTGCTCGTAATAAATGGTTTTTATTTTACGCAACATGAAATACGTTACGGTGCGTGTAACGTCGTTGAAAAAGGTGTCCTCGCGGGTTGGCACCGCAATTTTATGTTCATTCATCCAATTCGCACTTACTTCGTACGGAAAATAAACCGCTTCAATAGCGGCACTCCGAATGGCTTCGTCGGGATGTTGGGTAAAGAAACTCAATTCGGGGTATTGCAAGGTTTCCATCCAAGTGGATACGTACAAAATAAACAGGTTTTTCCACGAGTCATTAATAAAATCGTCCGACGATATTTTGATTAATATATGCTCAATTACGCTCTCTGTTTCGGTGTATTGCCGATTGCCAAATTCAAGCATTATACGCAATAAATTTTTCTCTTGTAAATAGTCTTTACGAAGCAAATCCAATACGGGCGCCGGTTCTTGTCCGGCCGGTTCGGCTTGCTGGGCCAAGTTCTCTGCCTCGCGGGCATCAATGCCTTCTTTCTTGGTAATCTTCTCCCGAATTTTTTTATTCACCAAGGAAATCAAACCGGCCTGATCGATTTTCAATAGCTCGCTGCAGCGACGAATATAATCGTCTTGTTTGGTAAAATCCTCTAGCTTGTTGATGCGCGATAAAGTTTCTGCAATATCATTAATCAAGGCCGATTTTTTAACCGGGTCGTCGTGCGCATCTTTCAACGACACTTCCAACTTAAACAAAATAATATCTTGTTTATGTTGTTGTATGTAGGCGCGAAGTCCTTCCGCACCATGCTCGCGTACATAACTGTCCGGGTCGTGACTATCAGGCAACAATACCACCTGCACATTCATGCCTTGTTCAATGGCCATGTCGAGTCCACGCAATGCCGCTTTGATTCCCGCCGCGTCGCCATCGTACAAAATCACCAAGTTCTTAGTGTGTCGCGCAATCAATTTCAATTGCTCTTCGGTGAGCGAGGTACCGCTACTTGCCACTACATTTTCAACACCCGATTGAAACAAGGAAAGCACATCGGTATAGCCTTCTACTAAAATACATTCGTTGAGTTTAGACAAACTTGTGCGCGCAAAATAAATGCCGTAAAGCGATTTGCTTTTGTAATAAACTTCGTTTTCGGGCGTGTTGATGTATTTCGGAATCCGGTCGCCGGTTTTCAAGGTGCGTGCACCAAAGCCAATCACTTTCCCACTTGCATTGTGAATCGGGAAAATAACTCGTCCCTGATACATCGATACTAATCGTCCTTGCCGATCGGTTACCAAGCCTGTTTTGAGTAACAATTCGCGTTGATAGCCTTTCGCAATCGCCGCTTCGGCAAAGCCATCGTACTCCAAACAATAGCCTAATTCGAATTTGCTAATTATTTCTTTTCTAAATCCGCGCTCTTCAAAATAACTCAAGCCAATGGTTTGGCCTTCGTTGTGTTCCATCAACTGCTTATGAAAATAATCGGCGGCAAATTGATTGATAATGCGCAGACTCTCTTCCACTTGCTGTTGCTCGCGCACTTCATTACTCACCTGGGTTTCTTCCACCTCAATGTTGTAGCGTTTCGCTAACCACACAATGGTTTCAGGATAGGTGAGTTTTTCGTGCTCTTGCACAAACGTAATTACATTGCC
>JBIKQE010000222.1:0-3909 GCA_044349815.1 Chitinophagaceae bacterium
GCCGAGTTTGTAAACAAGCTCAAAAAATCGATCAAAGGCAACGTAACCTTGGTACGATAAAAATCAGTTTACATAGCCGTACAACATCGTACATTTGACAATAAATCTTAATCCATGTTGTCTTCCTTAAAGCCTGTTGAACGAATCGACTATGTAAACATCGGTTTATTGATTTTTTCGTGTTTGATGGCCTTTGTAATTCCATTCGAACTTTTTTTGTTTGCCTATGCGGTAATGGGCCCCTTGCATTATCTCACCGAAATTTCGTGGCTGCACGATAAGAATTATTATTCCACCGATCGGCGCGATGTTATATTGCTTGTAGTGGTATCGTTATTATTAACCACGATGGCATTTAAAAATTATATCCCCATCATCAAAGAACTGGAGTTTGGCGATCCGCAAACACAAATGACGTATCAAAATCGTTTTATTTATGTTGCCTTTGCGAGTTCAGCGTTGTTTGCTTTTGTAAAAAATAATTACATCAAATTGGTCGGTATATTAACCATCATCTTATTCTGGGTTGTATCGGACCATCTCGTATTACTTTTCTCTGTATTCATTCCTACCCTTATTCATGTATTTATTTTTACCTGGTTGTTTATGTTTTACGGTGCCTTAAAAAACCGTTCAAAACCCGGCTATGTATCGGTCGCTATTCATTTTATTATTCCGTTCATTTTGTTTTTTGCCTTTCCGTCGAAACATTTTTTGCCTGTTACTGAATACGGCAAACAAGCGTATACCGGCTTTATGCAACTCAACTATCAGATGTTGGAGTTACTCGGCATCCAATCGAATAGTGCCGAAGAGTTTCAACAAAATATGTTTTACTCCAATGCCGGTGTAGGTATCATGCGCTTCATTGCCTTCGCCTATACCTACCATTATTTAAATTGGTTCTCTAAAACAAAAGTTATTCGCTGGCACGATATTCCTAAATCGCGTTCATTGCTTATTGTACTCCTTTGGGTTGTATCGGTTACCTTATACGCCATCGATTATGCCCTCGGTTTCAAATGGCTCTTCTTGCTGAGTTTCATGCACGTAATGGTTGAATTCCCACTAAATTATATCTCCTTTGTGGGCATCTTCCGCGAACTAACGGGCAAAGGCATGAAACACAGCGTCAATTAAACCCCATAAACCTATGCGCATTATAAGCAACCTCGTTGCCGGACTTCTATTATTGATTTCATCGGTTTGCCATGCACAGTATTTTGCCCCGGCATTCGGATTGAATGGGGCGCCCCTAAAAACCGCCTTGCATCAAATTATCAGCAACCATACCGATAAAGGATGGCCCCTTTGGCCTTATTTCTATAAAACCGATAGCCTTCCGGTGAATCGTGTTTGGGATATCTATTCCGATAACCCAATTAGCGGCCCGGCCTACAATTTGTATTTTGGCACCAATCAATGTGGTACCTATAGCCAAGAAAGCGATTGTTATAACCACGAACATACGTGGCCAAGTACGTTTTTCAACGACGCGTTCCCCATGAAAAGCGACCTCCATCATGTATTACCAACCGACGGATTCGTGAATAACAAACGAAGTAATTTCCCGTATGGCATGGTAACAGGGGCTGTTTCGTGGACCGCGCAAAATGGCGCCAAATTAGGCAAGTCGAATACCTATCCCAATTATACCCTCAATGTATTTGAACCCATCGATTCGTTTAAAGGCGATTTAGCCCGTATTTATTTTTACATGAGCACCCGTTACGAAGGCGAAGATGCCGGCTGGAACAATTGGGAAATGGCCAATGGCGCTGTACTAAAAGACTCTGCCGTGGCATTGTTGATGCGTTGGCACAAAAACGACCCCGTAAGTGCGAAAGAAATTAAACGAAACAACGCCATTTTCGTTATTCAGAATAACCGTAACCCATTTGTTGATTACCCCATCTTTGCCGATTGTATTTGGGGCACGGCCGATTGTTCAGGGCTCGCTATTAACAACCTTGTTGTAGACAATAAGCTTGAAATTTACCCCAATCCGTGTAGCCATATTCTTCATATCAATCTGCCCAACAATGAAATACCAGAACACATTGTTGTATTCAATATGTTCGGCCAACAAGTATTATACACCGAACAATCCACCAGCCTTTCTGTAGCGCAATTACCCGCCGGTTATTACCGCGTAGATGTTTTAAGAGAAGGCACGCATTATCGTCAATCGCTCATTAAACAATAAAGCATGGACCAACAAACCTTTCAAGCGCTTGCAGAAGAGATGAAGCAGCAAGGAGTAGCGCTGATTGCTGTTTCAAAAACCAAACCCATTTCCGCCATTGAACAATTATATGCATGGGGGCAACGCGACTTTGGCGAGAACAAAGTACAAGAAATGTGCACCAAATACGAACAAATGGCCAAAGACATTCATTGGCACCAAATTGGGCATCTTCAAACCAATAAAGTAAAATACATCATTGCTTTTGTAGCATTAATTCATAGTGTAGATAGCTTTAAATTATTGATGGAAATAGAAAAACAAGCGGCTAAAATCGGACGGCTCGTTCCTGTACTGCTTCAAATTCATATTGCCACGGAAGAAACAAAATTCGGGCTCGACCGAGCCGAACTGGTTGAAATTTTAGAATACGCAACGGCGAACAATAATTTATTGAAGCATGTACAAATTCGGGGGTTGATGGGCATGAGCAGTTTAACGGAAAACGCAGAACAAATTAGAACCGAATTCAAAGCACTCAACGACCTATTTACATTTTGCAAAAACAGCTACTTCTTGAATAAACCAAGCTTCAATACCCTGTCCATGGGTATGAGTGGCGACTACCCGATTGCCATACAAGAAGGCAGCAACATGGTACGTATTGGCAGTTTATTGTTTGGCGAACGGCATTGATATGAAACGTTTACCCAGTCGGTTTGTACAACTCTGCAGTTGGCTTTGGCCACAGGCTATTTGCAGCATACAAGATGGGGCACAACGTTTGCAACTCGACTTGTACCGCAACGAATATATGCTCAGCACCCCCCAGGCGATTTACTCGTGGGGCTTGTATTACAAACCGTTTCTTATTCCTTTTAAAAAATTACAAAACGAGCTTCCTCAGGTAACCGATTTTCTATTGCTAGGCACCGGGCTTGGTAGTGCCTTATCGATATTGCAAAAAAAACATAGCATATACCCCAATACCGTTTTGGTTGATAGCAGTCAGGCCATCCTCGACCTCAGCCAACACTTTATGGCCTTGAACAAACAAAACAATGTTCAGTGGATTTGCAAAGACGCCATGCTGTACTTACAAGAAGAAAGCAAGCTGTTCAGCTTAATTGGCATTGATATTTTTAACGACATGCATGTTGAAAACCAATTCAAACAAGAAGCCTTTTTCCGTTTAATTGCTACCCACCTAAATCCTGGAGGAATTGCTGTTTTTAATCATGTTTTTGCAAGCCGTAACGATTGCGACATCGTGCTAAAACGCATGCAACAAGTATTTGCCACAGTAAGCCCCATCAACAAAGGCATCAATACCTTCATTATTGCCCGAACTACGAAATAGCCAATACGGCACGCTTCTTATTCTTAGCTTTCATACCTTCGGGGATACCCGACAACAAGCTATCTACAAACGCAATAGCTAATTTGTTTTTTGTAAAATACTTGTTGGTAACCATGCTCACTTCACGAACCGGCGCAGGATCTTTGAACGTACGAACTTGCGACAACATATCTTCGTTCAAGCTACTCATACTCAATTCAGGAATAATAGTAAAACCACCGTTAATATCGACCATGCGAATCAACGACATAATAGAACCTGAATTGTAATTAAACGGATTTTGAGCCCCATAAAACTTTTGCTTGCCACACAAATTAATTACCTGAAAACGCATACAATGTTCGTCGCCTAACGACCATATTTC
>JBIKQE010000223.1:0-3898 GCA_044349815.1 Chitinophagaceae bacterium
GGAAACATATGGATAGTACAATTTTCTTGCACATTGCAACCATCTTCAATTATAATACGACCGAAATCGCCGCGGATAGCTGCACCAGGACCAATATAAACATCTTTACCTATAACCACATTACCGGTAACAGTAGCTTGTGGATGCACATAAGCGGTTGGATGAATAACGGGTTTAATACCCTTGTAGGAATAAATCATACTGTGTATTAATTAAAAAAAGGTTTACCAACCATATCGCGCAACAACACCGAACAACGATACCGATCTTCGCGATAGCGATTGTACAAAGCATCCATGTGGGCCACACAAACATCAATCCCCCATTCATCGGCCCAATGCAACAAGCCCTTTGGATAGTTTACCCCTTTGGTCATGGCCAATTCAATATCTTCTTTCGAGGCAACCCCTAAATATAAACCATGAGCTGCTTCATTCATCAACATCACTAAAATCCGATTGGCAATTACGGTCAATTCCTCATCGCTACAAGTAACAGCCTCACGCAGGGTTTGACCTCCTTCATACCGATAAAATCCTCTTCCCGTTTTACGGCCCAACCACTTAGCTTCCACCAAACGCTTTTGTACAAACGACGGTGTATAACGCGGATCGAAATAAAAAGACTGCCATACGGTTTCTGTCACAGTATAATTCACATCATGCCCTATCAAATCCATCAATTCAAATGGCCCCATTTTAAACCCACCTATTCGGCGCATGGCTTCGTCAATTGCTTCCATACTGGCCATTCCTTCTTCAAAAATCCGAATGGCTTCGCTGTAAAATGGACGCGCCAACCTGTTCACAATAAAGCCCGGCGTATCTTTCGCTAATACTGTTTTTTTACCCCAGCCATCTATCATGGCTTTGGTAGCTGAAACAAGTGTAGCATCGCTTTGCAAGGCAGGTACAATTTCAACCAAGGCCATCAAGGGGGCCGGATTAAAAAAATGAATCCCCAATACACGATGAGGGTGTGAACATGCCGAAGCAATTGAAGTTACCGACAACGACGATGTATTGGTAGCTAATACACACGTATCAGTTACAATTGACTCCAACTCCTGAAACACTTTTTGCTTTACCGCTAAATTTTCTACAATAGCTTCAATTACACAATCCGATGCCCCTAAATCGGCCATACGGGTAGTCCACACAATGCGCTGCTGCAATGCGTCGGCTTCCGAGGCCGACATTTGTTGTTTTTCAATTCGTTTCAATAAAACTTGTTGCAATTGCTGTTGCGCTTTTTCTAATACCGCTTCCGCCATATCTACAACAACAACCTTACAACCGGCCTGTGCCGCTACTTGGGCAATACCAGCCCCCATTGTACCACCACCAATAACACCAATTTGTTTTGTTTCCATACACCGCAAAGGTAAAAAAAGAAATCCCGCCTAACGCGGGATTTCCATGAATCGATTGTTTAATTACCGAACTAATATAACATCGCCTTTAAAGAAACGTGCTTTACCGTCGGGATATGCTACACGAATTTGATAGAAATACGTACCACCATCTTGCAACTTGCCTTTGTAGGTACCATTCCAACCCCGATTATCGTTGGCCGAGAATACTTCTTGTCCCCAACGATTCATCACTTTAAATTCTTGTACATTTTGGAAGGTCAAGTTCGCAACGCGGAACACATCGTTATTTCCATCGGTATTAGGCGAGAACGCATTCGGAACATATAAATTATCGTTGTAATCGATATCGATGTAAATGCTATCGACCGCTCTGCAACCTAAGGCATTGATACCATATACATAATACAAAGTAGGCTCGGCAGGCGAAGCCACAACTTGTGGAATGTTCGGATTACTTAATCCCCATACTGGCGTCCAGCTGTAACGAACAGCCCCTGTGGCCACTAAATTCACTTCATCTAAATAACGAATCTTGAGCGAATCGCCATTCAAAATAACCACATTCGGTTTGGCATTCAAATTCACTTGAATGGTTACTGTATCGGAACAACCATACGAATCGGAACGAACACAATGAAACTTCTTAATACCCGACCCCATTGGCGTTATAACCGGGTACAAACAACTGGAACAACTCAACTCGTTGGTTCCCCAGTTTTCATCGTACCATGTTAGGGTATACGATGGCGCATTGCCATACGAGGTCGCAATGGGCCCGTACGAATCTCCTTCACAAATAGTGGTATCCATCGGATTTACTTTCAAGCCATGTACCGACAAGGTTACCGTAACGGAATCGGTTACCTCACACTGATTACCACCCGTTGTGTACACATGATAGGTTGTGGTATTGTTTACATAAGCCGTGGTGGTTTGTGCCGTTGAATCGTATACAAACGTTGCCGGATCCCAACGATAAGGCCAAGGCTTCACCGGAATATCGCATAAGGCAAATTGTACATTCGGACGGAACAAGCCGGTTGTTGGCGCACTCGGTGCTTGAACCAACGGAATTTCGCAACCGCCAAAATTTGAACTCTGACTATAATACTGCGCATTCGCTGTAGCGGTATAGTTCACAGGGTCGGTACCTACTAAGGTGGCCCCATTAAAGAAACATAGTTCAACCACCAAACTGCTAACCCCATCCCATACAAATTGATTTTGTAATAAGAAATTATTCCAACCCAATATGGTATTGTAGCTGTTGCTCGAATAAACCACTTTCATATTATTGGGTGCCACAAAATCGGTCAATTGTTGCAAGGGTGTACATCCCATTTTGATGGTTAATGCATAACCGGCAGTACTATTCTTAGCCGCCACATCCAATGCTATCGATTCAATTTTGCCTTTCGTTATACCCAAGCCCAACAAATCGGCCGGGGTTAATAAAAATTGCGTACGCGAACCAGAATAAGCTCCTCCATTAAAGGGTGTATTTATTGTGCTGTTGGTTGTTCCTGTACCCAAGGTATAGCTTACTACAGGCGAAGCACAAGTAATATTTTCTTCACCACACATATACACGGGCACCGAACCGGCCGGTGTTGCCGATAAGGTAATCAAACCGGGCTCACACAAAATCATGGGCGACGCCGAGGCCGTTACACCATTCGAATTATCAACGCTAATTTTTACTGTATCCAACGAAACACAATTCGGATTATTGGTCGAGGCAACCGTCACCACAAAATCGGTGTTGTTGTAAATACCCGATGAGGTTGGATTCTTATCGGTGGCATTATCTAAGGTTGAACCAGGCACCCAATTGTACGTGAACGAACTCGTTTCGCAATGGCTAAACCGTGTATTCGGACGAACAGACGATAATAAAGGCGTAGTGGCCGCTAAATTACAACCAACACCCGTAGCCGCATTCTGATGTATAAACCGATTGGCCGGTACATTCGAACTACTCACTACATCCTGTGTATTGAAATTAGACGTTACATTATAACATAATTGTACCACCAAATTCGATACCCCATCCCAATAATACGGATTCTCTAACGTGTGTAAATTCCAACCTAAAACGGAATTGTATTTGTTCGTGTCTAATACAACCGATAAGCCACTAATAAAACCGGTAGCACCGTTAAAGTCGCTTGCCGTAGTACAACCCATACTGATAACTACGTTGCGCATGGTATCGCTTCCCTTCGACGTTACTTGCCACGATAAAGAACGAATATTACCCATCCGTAAACCAGCTTGTGTTAATTCGTCGGCCGTAAAAATCATTTGTGTTTTATAGGCATCTTGCGCACTGGTAAAATAAGGTGTGAACTGATTTTGTTGCACATTCCCCGTTCCTACCACATACACTTGCGGCGCTGTATTGCAAGGGAATACCGATAAACCACAAGGCATCGAAGCGGCATTCGCAAACAAATCGAAGGGGGCTCCCGGACAAACCGCGGTATCGGAAGCCTGTGCATTCAACACGGCCCGAATACCACT
>JBIKQE010000034.1:0-13900 GCA_044349815.1 Chitinophagaceae bacterium
CGTGGTGAAACATCGACGAAACCCGATAGTTTCCTTGGTTAACGATAGTCCGCTAGGTGCAGAATCAATATAATCTTGCACATTGTATATTCTTCCGTAATCGGTTTGCTGTTTTGCATTACCCACGTTAAACGTAAAACATATTACCAAGCACATTAGTGTTATTTAAATAAAAAGGGCGTTTAGGCTTGAATTTAATGGCATTTTGCAACTAATTCTGTTGCCATATATTTTGATTATCAGGTTACTATGCATTAGCATATGGTATGATTTATTAAGTAAACATAAGGATTCTGTTTGAAAAGTGCAATAATTTGGGGTTATTATTATTTTCTGACCCACGGTTTGTGTCTTCACAAGCCACCAACTGTTTCGATTATAAACAGCTGCATTTATGTCGTTTAGGTCCTTTAGGTCTTTTAAATGACATAAAGGACCTAAAGGACAGAAAGCTGAAGAAAGATTCAGACGATGCAAAATAGCCCCGATTGAAGTAGGCTACCTTGTAGCCACGAAAAGCGGGAGGTTCGCTGAATAAAGCGATGCCGATGCGCTTCAAAAAAATCACCCGGTAGTAATATAAAAAAAGGGCAATCTGTTCAGACTGCCCCTTGGTTGTTATTGATGACTGCTTACGCAGGTATCAACGCATCGGCGTAGTGCGCCAAACCGAAGTTGCGTGTTTGGGCTTCGTCGGGGTGGGTGATGTGCCACTCGAATTCGTCGCGGAAATGACGGATGGCGGCGGCTACCGGCCACGCGGCGGCATCGCCCAACGGACAAATGGTATTCCCCTCAATACGACGCTGAATGTCCCACAACAAGTCGATGTCTTTCATGGTGCCTTTACCGTATTCGATGTTCTTTAAAATTTTGTACATCCATCCGGTTCCTTCGCGACACGGCGAACATTGTCCGCAACTTTCGTGATTGTAAAAACGCGCTAAGGTCATAGTATGACGCACCACACATTGGTCTTCGTCGAATACAATAAAGCCACCGCTTCCCATCATGGTGCCGCTTTCAAAACCACCTTCCGCTAAGGATTCATAGTTCATGTATCGCGTTTCACCTTTCGCTGTTTTGAATAATAAATTGGCGGGCACAATAGGCACCGACGAACCACCGGGAATGCACGCCTTCAGGCGTTTGCCTTTGGGAATGCCACCGCAATATTCGTCGCTGTAAATAAATTCTTCCACCGAACACGTCATGTCGATTTCATACACGCCGGGTTTGTTGATATTCCCACACGCTGAAATCAATTTGGTGCCGGTGCTGCGACCTACGCCAATTTTAGCGTATTCGTCGCCACCCATATTAATAATTGGACAAACCGCGGCGATGGTTTCAACATTATTCACCACGGTTGGACAACCCCATAATCCTTTCACGGCAGGGAATGGCGGCTTGATGCGTGGATTACCCCGCTTGCCTTCCAGCGATTCCAAGAGGGCGGTTTCTTCGCCACAAATGTAGGCGCCGGCACCACGTTGTACATAAATCTCTAAATCGTAGCCTTTGCCTAAAATGTTTTTTCCGAGCCAGCCGTTTTGTTTGGCTTCGGCAATGGCTTGTTCTAAAACATCAACAATCCAGGCATACTCGCCACGAATATAAATGTAGGAGGCGTTGGCGCCCAAAGCATACGAGGCGGTAATCATCCCCTCAATTAAAAGGTGCGGAATAAATTCCATTAGGTAACGATCCTTGAAGGTGCCGGGTTCACTTTCGTCGGCATTCACTACCAAGTAGCGAGGAACGCCTTCCGGTTTGGCCAAGAAGCTCCATTTCATACCGGCGGGAAAACCGGCACCACCCCGACCGCGCAGGCCGCTTTTTTTAACTTCTTCCGTTACTTCGTCGGGAGTAAGCGTATTCAGGGCTTTTTCTACCGAGCGATAACCTCCGTGTTTGCGGTAGGTTTCGTAGTAACGGATCCCTTCAACATGAGCGTGTTCGAGGAGTAATTTGATGCTAGCCATAGTGGGGCAAAATTCGTTTTAAAAAGGCAATTGGTCAAATAAAATGCAAATCGTTTTTTATGGGCTATACCTAGCGCATGCGGTCGGCGCTTTTTACCAGTTTGTCGTCGTTGTGAACACCGTGGTATGCCATATACAATAAAATTATACTAATTAAGGGAATGGCCAAACCAATGTACAACTGCGAGCCCAACATGCCGAAAACGAATTTATTGCCGTCTGTTTTGTCTAAGCATTTCAATATCATACTTACCAAGGCAGCGCCTTGCAAGCCCATGGCAATAATAATTAGGCGCATTTGCAAGGAACGGTTTTTAAATAAAAAGATGGTGGCCACAGGCAACAACATACCCAAAATGGTTAATGCCATAATAGGGAAAAAGGAGTAATTGTATAAGGGGGTCGATATTATTTGTTCCGTGCCCATCGAGCTAAGCATTTTAACTCCGAATGGTATAAAATAGGTGAGTCCGAGTACACAGGCCGAAAGCATGAGCCATAAACTTTGTTTGCGTTGCAGCATAACGAATTATTTAGAGCGCAAGGTAGCATTTTTACACACAATGCGGCATAAAATAGGTGTAGGGCTTTTGCCTTTCTTTATTTTACGCTAGGTTTACCTTTTGGAGCCGCCACTATTAAGCCTACATTCATTTTTATATGGTTACTAGCGTTTTTGGCCATAAAACGTGTTTTTTTCGTCTTTCCTTGTAAATCAATTGTTTTCGTTATGAAATTGCCTTTAAATACCACTTGTTTATTTCACTTTTTAACATTCCTTTCTTACTTTTGCGACCTTAAATAAAATCGAGAAAAACTATGAGTTATTTATTTTACGCTGTACCGTTGTTTGGTGTGATTGCGTTACTGTACACTTTTATACAGAGCGCATGGGTAGAGAAGCAGCCTGCCGGGAACGAACGTATGAAAGAAATTGCCGGTTACATTGCCGATGGGGCCATGGCCTTTTTGAAAGCGGAGTATAAGGTGTTGACTTATTTTGTAATCATTGCCGCTATTTTATTAGGCGTAATGGGCGCTAGCAACCACAACTCGCATTGGAGTATTGCTATTGCGTTTATTTTTGGTGCATTTTTCAGCGCGCTCGCCGGTTTCATTGGTATGCGTATTGCTACCAAGGCCAATGTGCGTACCGCCGAAGCCGCTAAAACTAGCTTGAAGCAAGCCTTAAAAGTATCCTTCACCGGTGGTTCGGTAATGGGTATGGGTGTAGCCGGATTGGCTGTATTAGGCTTAGGCTCTCTCTTTATTATTTTAAAACAAATCTTCGCGCCCGATGCGGCTGTAGATAGTGTTGAAATGGAACGCGCCATCGAAATCCTTACCGGGTTTTCGTTAGGGGCTGAATCTATTGCCTTGTTTGCTCGTGTGGGTGGTGGTATTTATACCAAAGCCGCCGACGTTGGGGCTGACCTTGTAGGTAAAGTAGAGGCGGGTATTCCGGAAGATGATCCGCGTAACCCTGCTACCATTGCCGATAACGTAGGCGATAACGTGGGCGACGTAGCCGGTATGGGTGCCGATTTATTTGGTTCGTATGTGGCTACGGTGTTGGCCACCATGGTATTAGGTCGCGAAACCATTAGCGCCGACAATTACGGCGGTATGGCTCCCATCTTATTGCCGATGTTGATTGCCGGTATCGGCATTGTCTTGTCGATTATTGGTACCTTCTTTGTTCGCATTTCCGATAACGCCGGATTAAGTGTGAGCAAAGTACAAGCCGCCTTGAATATGGGGAACTGGGGTTCCATTGTATTAACCGCTATCACATCGTATTTCTTGGTTAACTTTTTAATGCCCGATACCCCAATGACCTTGCGTGGTTTTGAGTTTACAAAAAATGGCATCTTCGGAGCTATTATGGTTGGTTTAGTGGTAGGTACTTTAATGAGTATCATTACCGAGTTCTATACCGCTATGGGTAAACGCCCCGTAATGAGCATTGTTCGTCAATCAAGCACCGGTCACGCTACCAATATCATTGGTGGCTTGAGCGTGGGTATGGAATCAACTATGTTGCCAATTTTAGTATTGGCCGCCGGTATTTATGGTTCGTATGCTTGTGCCGGTTTATACGGTGTGGCTATTGCTGCTGCCGGTATGATGGCTACAACCGCTATGCAATTGGCTATCGATGCTTTCGGGCCTATTGCCGATAACGCCGGTGGTATTGCCGAAATGAGCGAATTGCCAGCTGAAGTACGCGAAAAAACAGATATTCTTGATGCTGTAGGTAATACAACGGCAGCAACCGGTAAAGGTTTCGCTATTGCCTCGGCTGCTTTAACTGCCTTGGCCTTGTTCGCGGCCTTCGTAGGTATTGCTAAAATTGATGGTATTGATATTTACCGCGCCGATGTATTGTCGGGCTTGTTTGTTGGGGGTATGATTCCGTTCATCTTCTCGTCGTTGGCTATTACGGCCGTAGGACAAGCCGCCATGGCGATGGTGGAAGAAGTTCGTCGCCAGTTCCGCGAAATTCCGGGCATCTTGGAAGGAAAAGGAAAACCTGAATACGAAAAATGTGTGGCCATCTCTACCGAAGCGTCTATCAAGAAAATGATGTTGCCCGGTGCAATCGCTATTATCTCTCCATTAATTATTGGGTTCTTGTTTGGGCCGGAAGTATTGGGTGGATTTTTAGCCGGTGCTACCGTGAGTGGTGTATTAATGGGGATGTTCCAAAACAATGCCGGCGGTGCTTGGGATAATGCCAAGAAGTCGTTTGAAAAAGGCGTTGAAATTAATGGCGAAATTTTCTACAAAAAATCGGAACCACACAAGGCGTCTGTAACAGGCGATACGGTGGGTGATCCATTTAAAGATACCTCCGGACCATCGATGAATATCCTTATCAAATTGATGAGTATTGTATCGTTGGTAATTGCCCCGAGTATTGCAACCATTCACGCCGATTCAATTCAAAAGAACCGCATGGAGCATTTGAAAACCAGCATGGAAGCGTGTAAGAAAGCAGGTTGTACTGAAGCGCAATGTGCCGATGTAATGGGAACAACAGCTACAATGGGTGCAGGTAAGAAAGCTTGTTGCAGTGAAGGTAGTTCGGAAGAAGCACCGGTTAGTGAAACAGCGCCTGCTACTGAAACAGCGCCTGCGGCATCGTCAACCGTTGTTGAAGATCCGGCACCGCCTGCCACGAAGTAGTTAATGAATGTAAGAACTTAAAACCGCATCCTTAGGGTGCGGTTTTTTTATCCTTTCATTAATTACCCTTTAATTTGCTTATTATAACACTATCTCATGTTGTTGATTTTCGACATGCCTTCAGTTGGAAGCGGAAGTTTATTGATGCAAGCCATACAGGCATCCAATAACCCATTTGTATTGGTAGTGCGCGATAAAAATAGAACGTCTTCATCGTGGTCTAATGAGTTGCAGGCCCAAGTTACGTTGCACGAATGTCAACCTTATACCATTGAGGCTATTGATGGGTTGTTGGATAATTTAGGTATACATAAGGTTGATGGTATTGTATGTGTTCTCGATGGTCTCATGCCTATTGCAGCCCATTTTGCTGAACGCTTTGCAGTGCCTTTTGCTTCGCCTGAAGCAATTAGCCGTTGGGTCGACAAAGGCATTTCGCGTCAATTTTGTGCCGAGGCCAACTTGCCTATTCCTCCTTTTCGTTGGGTTAACGATTTGGCCCCTGATCAACTAAGCACATGGACGCATTACCCTGCCATTATAAAACCCCGTCGGGGTTCTGGCAGTTTAGGGGTTCAGCGAATAAACACATCAGAGGAGTTATTGAATTTCTTTCAACATAAAAAAGAAACATTTGCACCCAACGAATGGATGTTGGAAGCCATGTTGTCGGGCGCCATTTATAGTGTGGAAGGGTATGTGGTAAAGGGCGATTTGCATTTTTTAGGAATCAGCGATCGTACTTGGGGGCCGCAACCTTTGTTTGTTGAGGAAGGGTTAAGCTTTCCGGTTTTAGAGGGAACTCAACTCGCTCAAAAACTGTACGATACGGCCAAGCAAGTAGTGTTAGCTACGAATTATCATCACGGTTTTTTTCATATTGAATTGATGGTTCATATGGGGGAGCCGTATATAATTGAATTGAATCCACGTTGTGGTGGTCGAATTCCGATGTTGGTCTCGTTGGCGTATAAACAAGATTTTTACAGGGAATTTTTGGTATTATTTACAGGAAGTGTGCCCTCGTTTGGAGTGCCTTTGTGTGGTGCTTTTGCCTTTTATGTGTTTCCGCATAAACAAGGCATTTGGGCCGGATTCAACGATTCGATTTTGAAACAATATCCATCCATAAAATTAGTGCTACCCAATAGCAATCGGCACATGGGTGAATGGTTGGGCCCCGTTTATAGTATTCGCGATAATATTATGTTGGTGTATGGTGTAGCGGAAACTACAGAGTTGGCGCATGCTATTCTTCGAGCCTTTATAAGTGAAGTTCCTATGTATTTGCGTATTGAACCTAAATTGAATAATCGGCGTAAACGGGCAAGTGTTTTATATAGAATTAAAAAAAGAATACGAAAAATGCTGAGTAGTTAATGGTTTAATAAATATAATGATACAATGAATGATGCATTTTTAATGCTTGATATCCCATCGTCGGGGAGTGGTGGTCCTTTGATGGAAGCAATCTTAGCGAAAAAGCAATCGTATGTATTATTAGTTCGCAATCAGGAAGCCACTAAAAAAATCTTATCGAGTTCGATTCGCGATAAAGTGGTGATGCATGAGTGCCAACCATTCACAAACGAAACAGTTGCGGCTTGTTTGAAAACGTTGAACATTACCGATGTTATTGGCGTGCTTTGTGCTATTGATGTATTATTGCCCTTGGCCGCTAATTTGGCCCATCAATATAATTGTTGTTTTGCTAAGCAAGATGTTATTGATAGTTGGCTCGATAAGGGAATTGCCCGGCAACTTTGTGTAGGTGCTCATATTCGTGTGCCGGCATTCGAATGTATACATGTTTTAAGCGACACCTTAAACTCGTGGAATCAATTTCCGGCTATTGTAAAACCTCGTCGCGGTGCAGGCGGACTAGGTGTGAAGCGAGTGGATAATCGGGAGGAGTTATTTCGTTTTTTTGAGCATCTAAAAAGGCCTTTTGATTCGAGCGATTGGATGATAGAAGTTTTATTGTCGGGCACTATATTAAGTGTGGAAGGGTATGTATTGAATGAGGAAATTACGGTGTTGGGCTTGAGCGATCGAACATGGGGGGTGCAACCCTATTTTGTGGAAGTAGGGGTTAATTTTCCGGTATTAGAAAATACGGCATTAAAAGAAGATATAATTCTATTTACGCAACAGGTTATAACACAAAGTCGGTACCATCATGGTTTCTTTCATTTGGAATTAATGCTCACGCCAGAGGGTATTTTTTTAATTGAATTGAATTTGCGCTATGGCGGACCACTTCCTATGCAAATTGAGTTGACGTATGACGTTGATTTTTACGAAGGTTTATTGGCCTTGAGTATTGGCGAAAAACCCCAATGGGGGGTGCCTAAAAAGGGGTGCGCTATTTTTTATTTTTATCCGCCCAAACAAGGTGTATGGCGTGGATTCGATGAAGCCATTTTTACGCGTTATCCTGAAGTGGTTTTGTGCCGATGGAATCCGAACCGAAATGTGGGCGATATTTTAGCGGCTGTAACCAGCTTTAGAGATTATTTGTGTTTGGTGTATATACAAGCCGAAACGGCCGAGTTGGCTCACGCTATCATGCGGGCATTGTGGAGCGAATTTGCGTCGGCTGTTCGCATCGAGCCTATTCAAAAACTCCGTGTGCCAAAACCCAAACGCAAAAAAACAGTGAGCAAAATGGTTCAATCAATTCGCAAGCGTCTAAGTATTTATTGAATTGTACATAATTCATTCAATTCATCCATCGTAAAATGTTTTCATCGCTGAGTGTCCTGAAAGGGGCTCCGCGGAGTTGGTCGGTATCGAATATAGAACGGATTTTTTATTTTCGGTTCGAAATGCATTTGAGTCCGAACATCTTGAACAGCGTAAAAAAATATAAAGAATTTTGGTAACGATGTGCCGCTCCTACGGAGCTATTACGAGCTTTAATTTGATAGGTGTTGCTAACGATGTATCGCCCCTATGGGGCTAAACAGCCCCTCCTAATCGTAGTCAATCCATCAATGAATCATAATTTTAAAAATTCTTGAATCGTATAATTCTTTAATCATTTAATTCTTTAATCGTGCAATTCTTGAATCGTATAATTCTTTAATCGTGTAATTCTTTAATCGTGCAATTCTTTAATCGTGCAATTCTTTAATCGTGTAATCGTGCTTAAAATCGTACCCCGTATCCCCCAAATTCCGCAACAATTTCAAATGCGATACAATGGCTTCTGTAAACGAATCGTACTCACGGTAAGGCAAGTTAAATTCGTGGGCTGTTTGTTTAATAATAGGTACCAAATCGCGGTAATGAATATGGCAAATAGTTGGAAATAAATGGTGTGGGATATGAATATTAATACCACCTGTTAAGGCACTTAATAGGCGATTGTTGGTACCGAAATCGCAGGTAGTCCGCAAGGTATGCGTAGCCCATCCATCTTGTATTACTTGCTCTTCTACCGTTGGGTAATGAGCATCTTCGGTAAAGTGTCCGCACTGAAATACCAACGACAACATAACTCCCAACATGAAATGCGACAGCACAAAGGCCAAGGCAATTTTCCAAACAGCCACATGCAACACGAAATAAGGAATGATGGCTACGTAGGCAAAATAGCCCAACTTTACGAAGACTAATTCAACATAGGCAGACAGAGGTATTCGGTATTGGCCACTCCGAATCATTTTAATTTCTTTTAAGAAAACATAGTTCAAGGTAGTAAGAAAATATACCGCCGGGGCATACCAATGTTGGTAGCGAAATTGGTCTTTATGCGGATCTTCCGGCGTGAATTTCAAAACGCCGTAGCCTTTGGTATTCGAATCGATGGGCGTTACATTGATAAACGAATGATGTTCTTGGTTGTGGGCTATTTTCCAAAAAAACGGACTCACACCAATCAAGCTCAAACTCTGCGATAAGAGGTTGTTTACTTGTTTGTTTTTAGACATCGCTTGGTGATTGGCATCGTGCGAAATATTAAAAGGAATTAATAAATGCGTGCAAGCATGAATAAAAATGAATACGCCCATTAGCCAACTACTGTTCGGATTACTCAATATAGCCGCATAGGAACCTATCCATAATAAAAGAATGAAGACTATTTTAAACCACATGGCCCCATTGGCATACGGTGTAATTTGGTTATGTTGAAAATGGTCGTTGATGCGACTTTTTAGGGTTTGTAAAAACAATTTTGCATCGGCATTGTGTTGGTATTTGAATGCAGTCATAAATAGAACGATAAAGTATGCGTGTGAATTTGAGGTAAATGTTACAAGATACATGTTATTGTTGGTACTATATAGATATTTTTTTTCAGGCACATACAAAAAATTATGTGAGAGAAACTGAGCGGGAGCGGGGAATGACAGAAACAGGGAGAGGAAACAGCGTTGTGTGGGCGAAGGACATTTGGCTAACAACAATCGATGAGAAGCAGAAAGAGAAGCAGAATGAATGGGAGAGAAACAGCGAGGTAGAATGAGAAACAGAAACAGAATGAATTTTACAACCGTTGTTGTTTTCGCGTGAGTGATAGAGCCGATAGCTCGACCGAGGCACGAGGGCGACTAAAGGCGATAGCACGACCGCCGGGCTTTTTTTTACAACATAATGTGGGTATGAAAAACCCCGGCGGGCACGCACAAATGCAGTGCGAGGTAGCAGAAACTGGAAACAGAGAGAACCTACTTATGAAAATTTTGTTGGAAACTGCCGGCAATAAACACCTCCATCATTTTGTATTGTATGCGCTTGTTTTGTCCGGGATCGTATTGCACGATGTATGGCTCGCGGAATAAACTCATGGGGTAGTACCGCACGCCAATTTGTATCGATACGTTGCGTTTGTCTTCGCGAAACGTGGTGTTGATGATGGTATTGGCCACTTCAATAAACGGTCGGTAGCGTTGGATTTGCATGGCGGTATCGGCGGGGTTGTAAAAAATACCTTGCGAAGGTCCGCCATATAAAAACGCATCGTAGGACGAACTGTTGAGCGCCAAGCCCAGACTGATATGCGGTAGGTGTGTAGTGAAATCGCTCGCCGCACGAAAGCCCGCGCGAAAGCGAACCCAATATTCGGTGTACCGTGCGCCGAGCTTTACACCGTCGCTGTACAAATGCAAGGGCAAATACCGTGGCGACAAACCCACACCTACACCGCCCCAAAATAAATTGTCGCCATAGGTACAGGCATCAAAGGCAAACGAGGGTAAGAAGTGCGAACTGAAATTGCGCGACTCTGGCATTTCGCTCTTGTATAAGGTTTGATTCAAGCCCATTTGAAACGATATGGCCCGGGTGCGACTGTATTGCGCGTGGGCAACGTGCATTAGACTGAGGCAACCTACAAGTAAGCCTAACTTTTTCATTATCGTACGCTTTGTCCGTTGCGGGCGATGCCGTCGGGGTTAATGAAAACTAATTTTCCTTCTTCGTTTTCGCCCATCAAAATCATGCCATTGCTTTCAATGCCGCGCATTTTTCGTGGGGCTAAATTGGCCACTACAGTAACTTGTTTTCCTATAATGTCTTCGGGCGCAAAGTAGGCGGCAATGCCACTTAAAATGGTGCGTGTTTCGAAGCCCATATCCACGGTGAGTTGCAATAACTTATCGGCCTTCGGTACGCGCACGGCCTCGGTAATGGTACCGCTGCGCAAATCAATTTTATCGAAATCTTCAAAGGCAATGAGGGGTTTTAATTCAGGCAACGCACTCGCTTGAACTCCCGCTCCCGCACCCGCACTTGCTTGAGAAGCAAGCATTGCGTTGCTTTCCAATTTTTGTTTCTGCGCTTCCATTTCCGCATCTTCCACTTTGCGGAACAACAAGGCGGGTTCGCGCAACGGATAATTCGGTTTCAGCAAATCCATGCGGCCGGCATTCTCCCAATCGAGCATGCGGTCTACCACCTTCAGTTGGAAACATAATTTCTGTGCCGTAAACGGTAAAAACGGATTGCATAAAATGGCCAAGTTCGCGCACAATTGCAAGGCATGATGCAAGCAATGGTCCACCAAGGCTTGATTATCGGTATGCTTCCAAGGTTCTTTTTCTTGCAAGTATTTATTGCCTTCGCGCGCTAAATCGATCACCGCAAACAAGCCTTCGCGAAAACGAAATTGCTCCATGCAGTTTTCAATATGTGTTTTGCTTTCTGTAATGCGTTGGCGTAGGGCGGCATCCACGGGGGTGTCGGCCGATTCATGAAACGCCGGCACGCGACCGCCACACAATTTGTGCATCAACACCATGGCGCGGTTTACGAAATTACCAAACACCGCCACGAGTTCATTGTTGATACGGTCCTGATAATCCTTCCACGTAAAATCGTTGTCTTTTGTTTCCGGCGCATTCGCAATCAATACATAGCGCAGGGCATCTTCCATGCCGGGAAAATCGCGGAGGTATTCGTCTACCCAAACCGCCCAATTGCGGCTCGTACTTACTTTTTGTCCTTCAATATTCAAAAATTCATTGGCCGGCACTTGATCGGGCAAAATAAAATTGCCATGCGCTTTCAACATCGCCGGGAAGATGATGCAATGAAACACAATATTGTCTTTCCCTAAAAAATGCACCAAGCGACTGTCCTCACTGCACCAATAATCTTGCCAATTCGGCGTAAGTTCTTTCGTGGCCGAAATGTACCCGATGGGCGCATCGAACCACACATACATCACTTTACCGTCGGCGCCATCAATGGGAACGGGCACGCCCCAGTTGCTGTCGCGCGTCATGGCGCGGGCTTGCAAGCCTTGGTCGATCCAGCTTTTGCATTGGCCATATACATTGTTTTTCCATTCTTTATGGCCTTCCAACAACCACTCGCGCAACCAAGGTTCGTAATCTTGCAAAGGCAAATACCAATGCTTGGTGGTTTTCTTAATCGGGGTCGATTGCGAGAGGGCACTGCGTGGGTTAATGAGTTCTTCCGGACTCAAGGTATTCCCGCATTTTTCGCATTGGTCGCCGTAGGCATTTTCGTTGCCGCAATGCGGACACGTTCCCATAATGTAGCGGTCGGCCAAGAACATATTTTCTTGTTCGTCGTAAAACTGTTCCGATTCGCGTTCTTCAAACAAGCCTTTATCGTACAAGGTTTTGAAAAAAGCTTTCGAGGTTTCGTGATGCACTGCATTCGAAGTGCGCGAAAAAATATCGAACGAAATGCCAATCGATTTCAAACTCTCGTGAATGATGGTATGGTATTTATCAACAATCGCTTGCGGCGTAACGCCTTCCTTCATGGCGCGAATGGTAATGGGCACCCCGTGTTCGTCGGTGCCGCAAACAAAATACACATCCTTTTTTTGCGCCCGCAAAAAGCGCGAATAAATATCGGCCGGTAAAAAATTCCCGGCGAGGTGACCAATATGAACCGGTCCGTTGGCATACGGCAACGCAGCCGTAACTAAGTGGCGTTTATAAGACATAGGTATGTTTAATGCGTAGGGGTAGTTTCGTCGGTAGGTGGTAAATTATCGGCCGGTGGATTCTTCATTTGATAAATAGCCATACCCAAGCGAAACGCGCCATACAGCGTCATAAAAATAGCCAAGGGGCGATTCACATTCGGGTCGTTTTTCCATAATAAATACGCACCGAGGCCCATTAATAAAGCGCCGGTTACAATGCCCATTTTTTTCATCCATTCGGGCTGTTTCTTTGGTTGTTCCATAGTCGAAAATTTATTCGCGCACTTGGCAGGCTAGCCATACTAAGTTGCTTGAAGTATATTTGGGCAAAGTTAACGCATGCCCGTCACACAAGGCTTAATCATTCCACCTTATTTGCAACCCGGCGACGCTGTGGCAATTACTTGTCCGGCCGGCGCCGTGAATACCGCCGACATTTCCGTGATGGCCGCTTACATTGAATCGCGTGGGTTTCGCGTGGTGTGGGGGAGTACCATCGGTACGTCGTATTATAAGTTTTCGGCGCCCGATGCCGAGCGTGCGGCCGACCTCCAACAATTCCTCAACGACCCATCCATCAAAGCCATTTTTTTTGGTCGGGGTGGGTATGGTATGGTGCGCATCATCGATCAACTCGATTTTTCGGCGTTTGTAGCCCACCCGAAATGGTTGATTGGCTACAGCGATATCACGTGTATTTTAAATCATGTGCAACAAAATTTCGGAATTGCTGGGCTACACGCACACATGCAAGGAGGCTATCAAACAGCCGATTTTCATGCTTTATCGACCAATTCGTTGTTCGATGTATTGGGTGGGCACGAACAAACTTATAAGGGGGAATCGCATGCCATGAACCGCCCTGGTTTGGCCCATGCGCACTTGGCAGGCGGCAACCTTGCTTTATTGTCCGATTTAATGGGCACTCCCAGCGAAATCGACACCGACGGAAAAATACTATTCATTGAAGACATTGCCGAATATAAATACAACATCGACCGTATGTTGTGGCAATACCAACGCGCCGGCAAACTCGCGCGGCTCAAGGGCTTGCTGGTAGGCGGCTTTACCGACACGCAAGATAATGAAGTGCCTTTCGGCATGGACGAATACCAAATGGTAGCCGAAAAAGTGGCCGGGTATAATTATCCCGTGGTGTATGGATTTCCCGTGGGACATCAAGCCGAAAATGTGGCCTTGGTTTGTGGAGGCGAATATCAGCTATCGGTCAACGAAACCGAATGGCGTTTGATGCGCCATGGATAAATGTATTTTTTGGGAACCAGCTGCATCGCCCTGATGAAGCGGGATTGCGACG
>JBIKQE010000224.1:0-3869 GCA_044349815.1 Chitinophagaceae bacterium
TTTCAAGAACCTCATGCCGATTAAATTCTTTCGTGTATTTTAGCTAAAATTTATTTGTATGAAGAAGCATTATCAGTGGACGTTTGTATTGGCGGCTGGCATTTTTATTCTTTCGAATTGTTCGCCCAAAGTGCGTAAGCAACCATTCGTTGAATCGGAATTGAGTAAGTCTAGCTCGGGCTCCAATACGCCGGTGGCACCATCCGATAAAGCCGCGAACTCCTCTTCTTCTAGCTCAACCTTGGTGCCAAGTCCACTGGTAAGTTCCTCGGCCAAAAAAATGAACGACATGACCATGGATGAGCAGTTGGCCTTTGTTGGACAAGCCGACGCACCCCGATTACAAGCCGGCAAGCAATTGTTTGAAGCGAAATGTGGTAAATGTCACGAGTTATATAACCCTCAATCGCGAGGGCGAGAATCGTGGGTTACTGTTATGCGTAGTATGTCGTCGAAAGCTCGCTTGAGCGATCCTGAATACGCACAAATATGTGCTTATTTAGTGAAGAATGCCCGACCATAATTATATCTCTTCCTAAAATAAAACCCCGATAGTCAACTATCGGGGTTTTATTTTTATTCATTGAATGGTTTACTCTAAACCACTAATTTCTTTGTTCAACCATTGTTTAACTTGAATGGTAGTTACTGATTTCGGACGCTCGATAGGGAAGCCATACACACGATCCCAACACAAGCTAGCCAATACACCCAAGGCGCGCGAAACACCAAACATAACGGTATAGAAATCTTCTTCCACCATGCCGTAATGTTTCAGTAAAGCACCGCTGTGCGCATCTACATTGGGCCAAGGATTTTTAATTTTTCCGGTCGAATTTAAAATGTCCGGGGCTACTTCGTAAATGTTCCAAACGGTATTCACCATGGCATCATCGGCACAATATTTCTTGGCAAATTCCATTTGGGCGGTGAAGCGTGGATCGGTTTTACGCAATACCGCGTGACCATATCCGGGAACTACTTTACCATCGGCAAGGGTTTGCTTGATGTAATCGGAAATTTGATCTTTACTTGGATTGTTCGTGCCTAATTTTTCGTACATCTCTTCAATCCAACGAACTACTTCTTGGTTGGCCAAGCCGTGTAAAGGACCGGCTAAACCGTTCATGCCGGCAGCAAACGATAAATAAGGATCGCTTAACGCAGAACCTACCAAGTGCGTAGTGTGGGCACTTACATTCCCACCTTCATGGTCGGCGTGGATGGTTAGGTACAAACGCATTAACTCCACAAAGCCTTCATCGTTGAAACCCAACATGTGTGCAAAATTGGCCGACCAATCGAGCATGCCATTCGGTTGGATATGTTCGCCATTGTGGTATTTACGACGATAGATATAAGCGGCAATGCGCGGCAAACGAGCAATAAGGTTCATGGTATCTTCATACACATAATCCCAATACACTTTCTTGCTAATGCCTTCGCTGTATGCTTTGGCAAACAACGATTCGGTTTGTAAGGCCATAATTGCCACACTAAACTGCGTCATTGGGTGGGTGTGAAGCGGTAAGGCTTCAATGGCGTCAAACACATAATTGGGTACATGCGAACGACGAGCAAACACCGACGAAATATAATCGACATCTTCCTTGCTGGGAATTTTGCCAATTAACATTAAGTAAAATAAACCTTCGGGCAAGGGTTGTGAGCCATTTTCGGCGTGAGGCAATTGCTCCACCAATTCAGGAATGGAATACCCTTTGAAACGAATACCTTCATTGGAATCCAATAACGATGTTTCAGTAACCAAGCCTACAATACCACGCATACCTTGGTAAACTTGCGATAGTGTAACGGTATCAACTACGGTATTGCCGTGTTCTTTAATTAAGCTTTTAATCTGTTCGGAACTGTCCGAAGCTGTCTCATAAAACAGGTCTTTTAATTTTCCCATGACTTTATTTACGTATGTTTTCGATTGGTACGCAAATATAAGAAACGTTGAAGGAATCGACGTGGCAGAATCTATAACTTCTGTTAATTATTTATTGATATCCGATTGCATTACCGTTAAATCGGTTAATATCATCCGATAGGCCGAATCGAGAAGCTCCGGACGGTCTTTATACCAAGCCAAAGCATCACGAAATTGACCTTCTGTGAGTCCATTGTTTTTTAAAACCTGGGCATTGTATCGGGCACTCGAGTCGGTGGCAAAGGCTGTATAAAAGGACGTTCCGGGCACTGTGGCGGCGGCTTCGGCCAAATGCAATTCTTTCAATACCACCTGAAAGGTTTTAAATGGCAGGGGAGGGGCTTTTTCGGTACACGCTGTAAAGGTTGCGGTAAACCACAACACACAACCTAAAAACACCACCTGGTTTTGCTTTCTCATTAGCGTAATAATTCCCCGTATTTAGCGGCATTGGTTACATCAATTTGCGATAAAATAGGTACAATACGTTGCTTTTCAGCAGTACTGTTTTGCTGAACAAAATTCTTTATTTCTTCGTTTTTAGCGGCAAAAAAGAAGGCCAATAAAATACTCGATGGATTTTCGGTATTGATTTGTTGCAAAGGCGCAAAAATAGCATTGATGTTCTTTCGGCCTGTTTCAGCTTCGGTGCTCAATAAATCTAAACCTTGCAAATGATACTTGTAATAGTTGTCGCGAAAGGCACTAAACCGACTATTTAAAATTTGGTCGCTCAACCAAAACCGGTTTCGTTGCCCTTCCATCGCTTTCCACCCCATAATGAATCTGTTTTCGGGCGCGTTGTTTACAATGTTCAAGGCTTTATTAAAGAACTCGGTACCGCCTCGTAACGAGTAACTATCGTAATCGAAACCTAATATCAAATTAGCATAAAAAGCCATCACGGCTGTTAAATTCGAAACCAAAGGGTCGTTGCCCGTAACCCGATTATCGTTGAAATCAAACGGTTGAAACTGTATGTACTTAAATGCAAAATCTTTATCGGTATAATTAATTAAGTTGGTTACATACGAAGTGCCGTAAACAGGACGAGTAGCTTGAATAGCGATACGCCCCGAAAAACCGCCTTCAACACCTTCCAAGGTTTTGGTTAATATAATGGTGAAAATACAATCAATCTTTTCGCGGTTTTCAAATTCATCGCTACTCCATTTACGCGTATTCACAAAGGCCGCGGCATCTTGCGCCATGGTAGCAAATACCTTTTGATCGACCCCCGTAATTTGATCGCCCAACACATTTACTTTGCAATTTAATTCCTGTGCCATTGCCTGCAACAAGCTAAAACACAACATCAATACAACTATTATTCTTTTTCCCATGCTATTATTTTTTGTAAAATCCATTGGGCTATATCGGTTTTAGACATCAACGCACTTTCAAACCGTTCACCACGACGCGAAAACAAAGTTACCCGATTGGTATCATATCCAAATCCAGCGCCTTCATCTTGCAAAGAATTCAATACAATCATATCGGCATTTTTTTCGCTCAATTTTTTTAACGCATACGCTTCGGCATCATTTGTTTCAAGCGCAAAACCAATTAGTAATTGTCCTGCCTTTTTTTCTTGACCCAAGGCTTTTAAAATATCCTTGGTTTTCCGAAGCGATATTGATAATGCATCGTCGGCTTTTTTTATTTTTTGAGTTGAAACGGTATCGGGGGTATAATCGGCCACGGCCGCCGATTTGATGGCAATATCCATGGATGGCCATAAGGCCACACAAGCTTCATACATATCAGCCGCCGAAACCACCGAATGCACTGTAACGGCTCTATTTTTAGGCCTTAAAGCACTGGGGCCAAGCACTAAATCGACCGCACAACCGGCATCCGCCAGCGCATCGGCCAAGGCAATACCCATTTTACCCGAACTCGCATTCCCAATAAACCGCACGGGGTCGATATA
>JBIKQE010000225.1:0-3862 GCA_044349815.1 Chitinophagaceae bacterium
CGAAACGGATCCCACGAATAAATATCGGCCGGATACATAAAATGGCCCGTGCTATCTACCCCGGCCGTTAAATACGCAAAGTAAACTTGCATGGGTTTGCCAATAGGAATGTATTTGGTTTTTCGTTCTTTACACATCGAATCGATTTTAGTGAACGAATACTTCACCGAATCGTTCAATACAAACCGAGCAAACTCTTTCGGTTTGTGCACCCGTACACAACCTGAACTCAAGGCCCTATTGGCTTTTGGAAAATCTTCACGATGGGGTGTATCGTGCATGTACACCGATTCTGAATTTGGCATATTGAACTTGATTTCTCCTAACGAACTATTGTAACCAGGCTTTTGGGTATACGAAAACCGTTTATAATTGGCCATGGTTATCATACTCGGATCAATCGGTTTGCCATTACCATCAAGCGCTTTCAATCCTTTACGTGCCAAATACCCGCCACCTCGGCGTAAAACACCCGGCAATACATCTTTCTCTAAGATGGTGGGCGGTACCGTCCACGGCGGACTAACCACAACATGTTTCATGGCCGCGTCAATTACAGGTGTTGGTCGAGAGGCACGACCAACTACGGTACGCATATAAAACACCGGACTATCCTTGGAAAACACCGACAAATTCATTTGCGGAATATTCACCCATACAAAGGGCTGTTGGAACGCATTTCGAAACCAACGAAATCGCTCCATGTTCAAGGCTAAACTTTTTTTCTGTTCTTCCCAAGGCCATTGCAATATTGTTTCGGTTACCGAATCGATTTTGCCATTGGCCTTAATGCCATACCCAAACTGAAACCGAGCTACTAATTTTTTAAATGTAGCGGTATCATTCCCACGCAACGAATCGGGGATGCCACCTAATTTGGCATCCAACAGGGAATACAATGCGGGGGAAGGCAATCGCAATCCATTCGAATCGGTTTGAAACCACTTGTCTTTACTCGGTAACTCAAAATGCTTCGATAACGAATCGATTCGTTGGTATTCAGACCGCAACCGATTATACCAAGGATGTTGCGGACGCAAGGCTTGAATTAAATCGGCTGAATCGGCCCAAGGTGCCTTAGAAAACCAAGCCAATGCATTCAAACTATCTTTGGAGGGATGCCAGAATTTTTTGGGAATCCCAACCGAATCCACACTGCCTAACATCAAATGTGTTGCCGTTTGCAAATACGATTGCGATAACTGTGTTTCTAGGGCTGTAACAAATTGTAGATCATCAAAGGCATCGTTTTGGCGCGCTCGATTCAACAAGGAATCGAGGTTTCGAACGCGAACACGATCTAGCTCCAAGCCATCGTTGCTCAAGCCTTGCAATGAAGCAATCCAACCTGTTGCACAGGGAAGCAAGCCATCTTTATTCAACCAAAACGACTTGTATTGATGTGCTCTGTACACCGAAGCAAGAGAAACACCTTCAACGCCTAAGGCTTCAACAAACGAGGTATCGGACCATTGTTGTTGGAGGGCTGTTTCCAAGGCCGGCATATCTACGGCATCGAACGAAAACAACGCCGATGTTGGCGACGGGGCATTCCCCTGCCCCGATGAACAAGCCATCATGAGGCACGATAAACCAATCACCCAACAAGGGCTCCATATCGACGTCGTATTTTCAGCAGGCATTGTTATGTTGTTTTAATGCAACCCTTTTTCACTTAAATAACGTTCGGCATCGAGGGCGGCCATACAACCACTGCCGGCAGCCGTAACAGCTTGACGGTAGTTTTTATCTTGCACATCGCCACACGCAAAAACACCTTCTATATTGGTTTTCGACGTACCGGGAACAGTAAGTATGTACCCTGTTTCGTCCATGGTCATAAACGGTTTAAAAATATCGCTGTTTGGTTTATGCCCAATAGCCACAAACAACGCACTCACCGGAATATTCGTGATATTACCACTTGCATTGTGTTTTACATTCAATGCTTGAATGCGGTCTTCAGCAACAATCTCATCAATCACCGTATCCCAATACACCTTGATGTTAGGCGCAGCCAACACACGGTCTTGCATAATTTTACTGGCGCGCATTTTTTCGCTCCGAATCATCATATGCACCGTTGAACATAATTTGCTCAAGTAAATTGCTTCTTCGCAGGCCGTATCGCCAGCGCCCACAATAGCTACTTCTTTATTGCGGAAGAAGGCCCCATCGCATACCGCGCAGGCACTTACGCCACCACCCGTGGTTGCCAATTGTTCTTCTTTCGGTAAGCCCAACCATTTGGCAGAAGCCCCTGTAGAAATAATTACGGCATTCGCTTCAATCCATTTTTCTTCATCAATTTGTACACGGTGTGGTTTCGACGAAAAATCGACTGCAGTAGCCAAGCCCCAACGCACATCCGTACCCATGCGCTTCGCTTGCGCTTCAAAATCTTGCATCATTTTAGGCCCCATTACGCCATCGGCATAACCCGGGTAATTCTCTACCTCCGTGGTGATGGTTAATTGTCCACCCGGCTGTAAGCCTTGGTACAACACCGGTTTGAGGTTTGCACGGGCTGCATAAATAGCCGCGGTGTAACCGGCAGGACCAGAACCAATAATCAAGACTTGAACTTTTTCTATTTCGTGCGACATAGCGAGTTTTTTAAAATTATGAAAGCAAATTTAACCGATTCAGCGGAGTGAATATGTAACATTTGTCAACAAGAAGTTCTACAACGAATCGATGATGGTAAAATAGTAATGCCCGTAGCCAGCCCATACCCCCACGGCCTTGTTCGACACATTCGACTGTACCTTGGTTGGCGAGGCAAAGGGGTTGCCAACACTGCCTTCTGCAAAAGCCAAGGTTTCGTAAAAACGATAAACCGGCTTATCGATGGCCGACCATTGAACAGTTACCGTATCGCCTTTTTTCACATAGCGAACATATTGAAAATCGATGGAATCGGACGGACGGTTGCGGTCGAAACCCATATCGAGCGACAAATTAACCTCGAGACCGTTGATGATGTTATCGTCGTAAACCGCACTAAAAGGCTCAAAGAAATCTTCCGGAAAGCCATCCTTCACCATCGATTGACGCTTGGTTAAAATGCGCACACAATTCCCGCTGGTATCGGGATCTTTATAACGAGCCCGTAAAATAGCATATTCATTTTCCTTGCCTACAACAGGGTCTAGCCACAAGGAATCGAGACCGGCTGATCGAGGAATTTTAGTAGTAGCCACATGCTCGCGTCCATCGTAATTGATTGTCAATTTGTAGGTATGGTCAAATTCCCCTTTAAAATTCGAGGCATTGGGGTCGTTAAAATCGGGGGCATACACCGTAAACGAGAAGGTTTGTCCACCCACCAAACTATCAATACTGTATTCGCGGAGGTTGATGCCTTTCCCCGAAGTCAAATCGTCGACCCGCAAGAGGGCGCCTTTTACAAACTCCACCTTGTTCAAATCAATCTTATCGAAAAAACCAATGCTTTTAGTCAGCACCACATACGGCGCTTGTCCCGATTCAATGACCCCCTCCACCACCAATTGTTTTTCGCCCTCGCTCAAACTCACATCAATATCCTTTTCGCAAGCGGAAAAGGTGGCGAGACTTGTAAACAAAACCAACAGGCGAACAATAGACAATACAGCGTGTTTCATGCAGAAGAAATATAATCGAAAAAAGCAAAGACAATACTGCAAAGTTACGCCACACAAGCGAAGCCCGCATTGAACAAATTGATAAACTATTTTAAATCTTTTTTTGAAGCGCATCCAAGGAAGGGAGCCCAGCGGTTTTCCCGTGTTACGCTCCTACGCCCCCGCAACGTTTGGCTTCGCCTGCCGTTCGGGGGCGGTATCCGCTGCACCCGGGGCTAGCCGCCGGAGGCGGGTCG
>JBIKQE010000035.1:0-13684 GCA_044349815.1 Chitinophagaceae bacterium
TTTTACGCCAATAAAAAAAGCTCCCCAATAGGAGAGCCTTTAATATTATTCTATTTCTTATCGAATCAAGGTCAAATCGCCCTTTATGAACTGCGTTTTGCCATTAGCATAAGCAACACGCATCAAATAATGGTATACCCCCGGATCTTGTGCAACTCCTTTGTAATTACCATCCCAACCCCTGCGGACATCGTTCGAGAAAAATACTTCTTGTCCCCAACGATTGAAGATGCGGAACTCCGGCACACTTATCATCTTTCGTATTGTTCCAATACGGAAGATGTCGTTGTTGCCATCGCCGTTCGGACTAAACGCGTTCGGCACAAACACATCTTGTTGTATAACCGTTACTCGGAACGAATCGGTTTGCGGACAACCTTGTAAAAGACTAACACCGGTTACTTTGTACGTGATATCTTCCAATGGCGTCGCCAAAGGATTCCCACTTTGGATGTACGTTAAATAATCGGTTGGATACCAATAATAGAACGGCGCTCCGGTGGCATTAATCCGAACATCGTCGCCCAAGAAAATGGTTGTATCGTTGTTGTGCAACACTAAATTGAACGGCGGATGCGTTTCTACCGTAACATCCAAGGTGTCTTCACAACCATGCGGATCCAATAATATGGCGTAATAGGTGGTTGTTCCTAATCCGGATGCAATCGGATTGGGACAATTGTAACAACTCAATGAGCCATTACCTACCTGATACCATTGATACATATTGTTCCCTCCAACTACCCACAACGGAATCGCATCACCATTACATACTAAGGTGTCGTTGTGAATATCGCCTTCCGCAAATGGCCAAACTTGAACAAAGAACGGCTCCGAGGCTGTACATCCTGCCTTCGGCGATGTAACCGAGAAAACAATATTCTGCGACGTTGTCCCTACAAAGGTTGGATTGTACCCGTTCGCATTAATTAAATTATTCGAAGGGTTCCATAAAATATTATAGTTGAATGGCGGCGACACCGA
This sequence comes from Chitinophagaceae bacterium, assembly GCA_044349815.1. GTDB lineage: Bacteria > Bacteroidota > Bacteroidia > Chitinophagales > Chitinophagaceae > OLB11. Next base: position 985 of record JBIKQE010000035.1, read on the forward strand.
AGCCTGAATATCTTTCGTAAGCCCCTCACACAATTCCATATCCGCAATCGGAGCTATTACCGGATTCGGTTCTGCGTATATCCAAAATCCTTTTGTTACCGGAGTACAAGTTCTATATGTTCCTGTAACCGCATAATAATAATCGCCAAACTGCGTCGGCGTAATCACCGTATTCAAAATAGTCGGGTTCTGCACATAAGTCGGTGGATTCCACAACATGGTAATCCCCGTATCTACTTGCCCATTAATCGATACACTATTCCCTAAACAAATCGCTGTATCAATGTTAAACAAGCTGTAAGACAACGAATCGCGAATTTCAATAATGATACTATCAACAGTGGTATTGCTACAACCGGCCAAAATGTATATTTTAATAAACTCACTCCCCTCGGTTAATCCGTCAGGGAAAGCATACAAATTCAAAGTACGGATGGTATCGGTTAAACTTGCCAAGAAGGTAACTTGAGTGGGTAAAGGCGTGTAATCAACACCCGACTGGGCTGAACCTTGTATCGAGAAATTCAAGGTATCTGCCATTGGCGTGTTCAAAACAATCTTACGTTTGATGGTCAATTTCGCCGTATCGCACCCTTCAATAATGTAAGGATAATCGGCACTTAAACCAGTTTCAATCTTATAGGTAATTTCATTCGACGAAAAACTACGTGCTTTTAAAAATACACCCGAATCTAACACTTGATCACCTTTATCGGCAATCGCCAACTTGATGTGGTACGTTGTACATGGTATAACCTGCGAAACAGCGGTCAATACGGTTGTCATACCCTGATATACAATTGTTCCAGGTGCCATAGACCCATTACAAACGAAATATTGACATGTATTATTTCCCGCATTGAAAGCCCCGCAACCCGGTGTATTCCCAAAACAATAGTTGGGGGTGTTTACACAACCCGGTGAACTAGGACAATAAATGGTACTAACCCCTACCGGACAAGTAGTGGAGCCGGGCACCAAGGCGATATTTTTTGAATTATTCGTATAGGGGCCTGTAATACCAGGACCACTCAAAAAGAACCCGAATACATCGTTGAAGGTGGTACAAGTATACCCTAAATACTCTTCCGACCCGAATACATAGTTGAATTTAACGGTATCTCCTACTGTTTCGAAATCGAATTCTAAAATACATTTATCAAAGGTGGTTCCACCAATTACCGCCGACAAATCAGGGTCGCCCCCGTTGGCAGTGACACTAGATGCAAAATTGGCAACAGGACCAACCGAGGCGTCGGCACGCCCACAGGTCAGTACAATTCCACTGTCCATACCTAAATTACTGGTAGTTACGGTAAATGTACCACTGCCATAATTCGCGCTTCCTTGTGGAGCCGCTCCACAATTCAAGGTAGCATTGGAAATTGTAACTCCCGTTCCTACTAAGGTTTGAGCCAAGGTTTGAGCCGCATTTGTAGGAACAACCGTTACTTGAGCCGATAAACCTAAACTAATAGCAAGGGCACACAAGGAGAATATTATTTTCTTCATACGATGAAAATCGGGTTTAATATGTCAAAAGACGCTTTAAAATTAAGCAAAGTTGGTCAAAAAGCCAAACTCATCATAAAAATGAAGTCACAATACGCGAACTTCGCTATTTTTGTGCCCCACAAATAAGTATGCTCAGCATTTACAAAAAAGAAATTCATCAGTTTTTCAGTTCCCTCACCGGTTATATTGCCATTATTGTATTCTTGGCGGTTTGCGGACTCTTTCTATGGATTTTCGATGAAAATATTCTCGATTATGGGTATGCCACCCTCGATAAGTTCTTTCTTTTTGCCCCTTGGGTAATGATGTTTTTACTCCCGGCACTTACCATGCGCAGTTTTTCCGACGAATTCAAATCGGGCACCATCGAAGTGCTTTACACCCTTCCCCTCAAAGAAAAAGATATTATTGGCGGAAAATACCTAAGCGCCCTAACCTTTGTAGTTTTTGCCTTACTCCCCACCGCTCTATATGTATTTACTATCTTCCGTCTTTCGGGGGGTAATATTGACAGTGGGAGCATGATTGGTTCTTATACAGGACTCCTTTTTTTATGTGCTGCCTTTACCGCAATCGGACTCTTTTGTTCCGCCCTCACCAATAACCAAGTGGCGGCCTTCTTGATTGGTGTTTTTGTTAATTTTATACTCTACGCCGGCTTTGAGTCGCTCAGCCAACTGTCGCTTTTGGGCGATGGTCCCGATTATATTATCAGCCAATTGGGCATGCAATTCCACTACAACTCAATTAGTAGAGGCGTTCTCGACACGCGCGACTTGATATACTTCATAAGCCTTATTGTGGTGTTTCTGGCGGCAACCCGGCTCACTTTAATTAAACGGCGTTAATTGCGAATAGACTATGACGAAGAATCAAAACACCATTCGCTTTGCCTTATTAATTGTTGGCTTGTTATTGTTGAATGTACTCAGCAGCCGATTCCATCAACGCATCGATTTGACCGCAGAAAAGCGCTTTTCAATTTCAGAACCCACGCGGCAATTACTTCGTAAACTCAACGACGATATTGTAATTGAAGTATATCTTACTGGCAAATTACCCGCTGGCTTCCAACAACTCAGCGAAGGCACCCGCGAAGTGCTGAACGAGTTCAAAGAGTACGGTGGCAGTAAAATTCGGTACAGTTTTATTAACCCACTGGAGGGGAAAAACGAACAGGAAAAAGAAGCCGTATTCAAAACCCTTGGCGATAAAGGGATCCAACCGGTAAACTTGAAAATTCAACAAGATGAGGATGATGGCTATTCAGAAAAAATAATCTTTCCCGCCGCATCGGTTTCAGGCTTGCAAAAACAAGAGGCAGTCAGCTTATTGGAGAACCACATTGCGATGTCGCCCGACGAAAAACTTAACTTGTCGCAATCGCTCTTGGAATACAAATTAGCTGGCGCAATCAAACAAATTCTGATGCCGGGCAAACGCCAAATTGCGTTCATGCAAGGTTCTGGCGAAATGATTGGTTTGAATACCATCGATATGCTAACAACCCTTAGTAAATATTACGATATCGACACCATCGATATCAACCAAAATATTGAAATTGGAAAGAATTATCGCGCCGTTATCTTTTGCAAACCATCGCAACCATTCGATGAAAAAAACAAGTTCAAGATAGACCAATATGTGATGCACGGTGGAAAAGTATTATGGCTTATTGATCCGCTAAAGCTCGATATCGATTCGCTCAAAACGCAAGATGCTACCTTGGCCATCGATTACAATTTAAACCTCGACGATTTGTTGTTCCGCTATGGGGTTCGTATTAATAGCGATTTGATAGAAGATTATATGTATGCCAACCCTATTCCAATAACAGTTGGCAATATCAACGGGCAACCCGACATGCGGCAATTCCCATGGTTATATTTCCCCTTTAGCATCCCCGATTCTAAACATCCTATTGTAAACAACATGGATGCCGTTATGTTTTCGAATGCAAGCAGTATTGATACGGTCGCTAATCCGGAAGTACGAAAAACAATCCTACTTCACTCATCGCCACGAAGCCGTCGAACCCCCTCGCCGGTTCGAATTAGTTTGTCGAGTATCAAATACAAACCCAAACCGGAAATGTTCCGTGAACGTAATATTCCAATGGCTGTTTTATTGGAAGGAAAGTTTTTGTCGAGCTACACCAACCGCATAGATCCTAACTTTTTAGCCATCTACCAAGATTCCTTGCACAAAACCTTTTTGCCCGCATGCGAGAAAGATAACAGCATGATTGTGATAGGGGACGCCGATGTGTTTTTAAACGACTTTTCAGAACGACGGGGCCCCATGGAATGCGGTTATTACAAGTATACCGATCAGTTATTTGCAAATAAAACCTTTATTCTCAATTGCTTAGAATACCTCACCGACGATTTCGGACTCTTGGTTGCTCGTAATAAAACCTTGCAATTACGACTTCTCGATCGAGTTCGGATTAAAAAAGAACGTTTACAATGGCAAATGCTGAATGTAGGCTTACCCATCGGTTTAGTATTGATTTTTGCAAGTGCCTATTTCTTCTTCCGAAAGAAAAAATACGAGGGACGAATAAATTAAGGTAGATTAATTTCATTTCATTCTTTACGGATTTTCGTTTTTTTTTATATCTTTCTTGCATCATTAAGCTTACTTTTAAACTATCATGAAGTCGATATTTCTCTCTCTTTGGGTTGCTTTGCTACTGAGCGCCTGTGTTCACCCACCACTAGAACCTATTGGAGACACCCCTACCGTTAGCGCAAACTGCCACCCCGATACCGTTTATTTTCAAAATCAAATTTTACCAATCCTAACATCGAATTGCGCCATGAGTGGTTGTCACAATGCTATCGATAAAAAAGAAGGCGTTAATTTAAGCACCTACAGCGCAATTATAAAAACTGCCGAAGTAAAACCGTTTAATGCCAACAAAAGCGAACTATACGAAGTATTGCTTGAATCGGACCCCGATAAAATCATGCCACGACCACCGGCCGCACCATTAAGCACTACCCAAATTGAACTCATTAAAACATGGATCAACCAAGGGGCCAAAAACAATGCTTGTTTAAGCTGCGATACAACAAGCATCATTTCTTTCAGCAATCATATTCATCCTATTATTACCAATGCCTGTTTAGGATGCCATACTACTGTATCACCATCGGGTAATATCGCCCTTGAAACTTATGCGGAAATACTAACGCAGGTTACTAACGGAAAATTGATCGGAAGCGTCAAACATGTTGTGGGTTTTTCACCCATGCCTAAAAGCAGCCCAAAATTATCGGATTGTACTATTGCTCAACTTGAAAAATGGATTGCACAAGGTGCGCCTAACAACTAGAACATTATGCTTAAACATCTTTCCCTATTATTATTTGTTGGTACATGTTTTGTTTTAACTCAAACCGCTTGTTATAACGACAAAGCAGAAAACATATTAGGTCCCAATGCCTGCGATACCATTAATGTGAGTTTCTCACAGCACATTTCGCCATATGTTAATGCTCAATGTGCGGGTTGCCATGGCGGAAACTCTCCATCGGCGGGCATTTCCTTGACCAATTATACCGAAATCAAAGCCAGTGTAACCAATGGCACCTTTGGCGGAAGCATTAATCACCTCAGCGGGTACAGTCCGATGCCCAAAGGTGCTGCAAAAACAGAGGCTTGCATGTTGAGTAAAATCAACCGATGGATTACCCAAGGTGCTGCCAACAATTAATTGCTTCGCATGAAAAAAATATTTCAAATTTTACTGTTGTTGATTCTTGTTGGAGGAGCATTTGCCGTTTATTTATACCTTAAAGAATCGACCGATTATGCCAAACAAAAACCCGACATTTCTATGTCGGCCAACAATATACTGCAGCAAGTAGATTCCGACACATCGGGATTAACCCCAATGCGCAACAAACTCATTTTAATAACCGATGCCACTATTAAATCGGTTCAGTTAGACACTACGATGAGTGTACTCGAATTGAGTTCACCCTCATCAACATCCCTGGTAATAGCTCAAATAGACCCGCGATACAACGAATCGGCATTGAACCTAAAACCAGGACAAAAAATAAACATCAAAGGTATTTTCACCAACGTTAATATCGATACCGACTTGGGTTTAGGAAACTCCGTACAACTCAATTATTGCACCCTTTCTTCTAATCGTTAAATTTTTTATTATGCCACGCAACCTTATTCAAACTGTATTCTTATTGGGGGCTATTATTGCCGGCCAATCTCTTTATGCACAACGCTACATGACCAAAACAGCGTCAATCGATTTTATTTCAAAAACGCCCATTGAGACGTTTACCGCTCTCAATAAAAGTGGTGCATGCTTGTTCGACGCATCAACTGGTTCACTCGATTTAGTAGTTCAAATTAAAAGTTTTGTTTTCGAAAAACAACTCATGCAAGAACATTTTAATGAGAATTACCTTGAAAGCGAAAAATTTCCAAAAGCAAGTTTTAAGGGAAAAGTCAAAACACTCAGTGCTGCCCAATTATCTAAAGAAGGCACTTATACAGTTGATATAGAAGGCAAATTAACTATGCATGGTGTAAGCAAAGACATTAACGAAAAAGCCCGCATCATAGTAAACAACAAAGGCATTATTCTTGATGGCCAATTTAATGTGGCTCCTGCCGATTATCAAATTGCTATACCCGGTGCTGTAAAAGATAAAATTGCCAAAGAAGTTAACATCCGTGTAAAAGCCAACATGGAACCATTTACCAAATAATTCTATCATGCGTCTGTATTCTTTAACGCTTCTGTTGCTTTGTTTTTTTTCGTCCATCGTGCATGCTCAAATTGATAGCACCAATACCGTGAACGAATTAATTTTATTGTTAAACGACGAAACACCCAAACGTGAGTATGTAAAAAACGCCTTCAAATCGAATCGCGTCATCAATGGCCATTCCATGGAAATGACGGGCAAAGGGGTTCTCGACTTTCGTATTTTACATCGATTTGGCATGTTAAAAGGAGGCTTGAGCGATATGTTCGGGCTCGATCAGGCCTCAATGCGATTAGGCTTAGATTATGGCCTGCATAAAAACATCACTATTGGCCTAGGTAGAAGCACCTATTTAAAAGAGTTTGATGCGTATATTAAATACCGCATAGCCCATCAACGCAAAGGGATGGAGTCCTTTCCTGTATCCTTGGTATGGGTTTCCGGAACTACCCTCTACACAATACCGCCCCCGGACCCACGCATTGATTATTTTTCAAATCGTTTAGGTTATTATCATCAACTTATTATTGGGCGAAAAATGAATGACAAATTAACTTTTCAATTCACACCAACCTTGGTGCATAGAAATCTGGTTTCCTTAGCAACCGATAAAAATAACATGTTGGCAATGGGTATTGGTGGACGTATTAAACTAAACAACCGCTCGGCTCTAATTTTAGATACTTACCCCATTTTGTATGGTGCTCGTAAAGGTTATAATTTCTTTCCACTTTCCATAGGAATGGATATCGAAACAGGGGGGCACGTTTTTCAATTGCACATAACCAATGCAAGGGGAATGAACGAAAAAGCGTTCATAGCCGAAACCTATCAAACATGGGGAAAAGGCGAAATTCAATTCGGATTTAATTTATCGCGCGTTTTCACCGTAACCAAGAATACAGAAACGAGTTGGTAATTACCCCAACAATTTGGCAATTTGTAGTTTTTATATAAAAATCTTCCCCCAATACTATTAATTTTACGTTATCATTCGTATATTGGGGCATGAAGAAAATAACGCTAAGCGTATGGTTGTTGTTGTGTTTCCTCATAACATGGACGAGTTGCAAAAAATCGCCAGGTTATGGCGGTTTAGCCCAAATAACAGGGAAGGTTTATGTTTACGATTACAATGCCAATAATATATTGGAAGCAGAAGGATACACGGCCGATATAAATGTTTTTATTAGCGCCGACAATCAACCCGGGCAACTCGATGATGTGGGCACCGATATTAACGGTGCATATTTATTTGACGGACTTCGGAAAGGCAAATACACCATTTGGGTTTTTGAAGATTGCGATACTTGTACTGAAAACAAACGGGTTGTCAAGCAAGAAGTAACCATTGAAAAAAATAATGCTGTTATTGAATTGCCCGACTTTAAAATTAAAATCTAAACCCATTGAACAATATTGAGCATATTTTAAATCGCTTTAATGCGGTGAGTTTGGAGGAATTAGATCGCGTTAAGTTGCAAAACCGAATCGATTCCAAATTTATCATGTCGGAAGCCGAACTGGCGCTCGTATTGGAAGGCATTCGCAATGAACAATTTGTTCTTGAAATAGACAATAAACGTCTGTTCGAATACAAAACCATTTACTTCGACACCCCTGATTTTCAATTTTTCAAAGACCATCACAATGGTTGTATCAATCGGGTAAAGGTTCGTTGTCGCGAATATGTTGACTCTCATTTATGTTTCTACGAAATCAAGCGAAAGCTTTATGGCACTAGAACCGACAAACAACGAAAAATTATTACCGAATTATTTAATGAAGTACCCGATGCGGAGTACGACTTGATAGAATACAAGCGTCTACAAAACAAACCCATCGAGAAAAAACTAACTAATTCGTTCAAACGCATTACATTGACCAATACCGATTTCACCGAACGTATTACAATTGATTTAGGCATCCAATTCTCGAATGGTATAACAAGCATGCCCTTAGAAGACGTTGTTGTAATTGAAGTAAAACAAGGCAAATCGAATCATTTTAGCAATACCATTCAAGTATTAAAATCGTTGGGTATTCGCCCCAGTGGTTTTAGCAAATACGCCATAGGTGTATCGTTACTCTATCCTGAAATCAAACACAACAATTTCAACCCTATTCTTCGCTCCATCAACAAACTAGAAAGTCATTATGCAAACATCGGAACAGCTCATTAAACAACTTAAAGACTCAATCAAAAACGTACAAGGCCTTGACAATTTCATGGATGGCAATGTTACCTCGCAAGCAACCGACTACGTAGAATTAGTATCGCGTTTTGGCATCAATTTATTGGCTGTAATCATATTGGTTCGATTCATTTATTACACCACGCACAAAAACAAAGAATTTCTTTTCACATTCTTTTTATTCAATTTACTGAACTTTTTAATTTGTATTTTATTAAGTACAACGAAAATTAAAATTGGATTTGCCTTCGGTTTATTTGCCATTTTTTCAATCATGCGGTATAGAACAGTTACCGTTCCGGTGAAAGAGATGGGGTACTTTTTTGTTTGCGTAGCATTAGGCATAATCAATTCCTTGGCTACCGTTGAAGACAACTACATTATTTTAATTGTTTGCAATGTGTTCATTTTAGGCTTAACCCTTATGCTCGATAAATTCGTGAGTCTAACCCACGAAAATGTAAAAGAAATAGTTTACGAGCGTATCGATTTAATTAAACCGGACCGCAGAACTGAAATGACGCAAGACTTAATTGAACGTACAGGGTTACCTATTCACCGCATAGAAATCAAAAACATCAATTTCTTACGTGATGTTGCCTATGTTAACATTTTCTACTACGCTAAGAATAACGAAAATACGCAAGGCGTAACGGGTGATGACGATTAAACAATCTATTCGCTTTCTCTTAATATGCTTGTTGGTGCTTTCAAGCAGCCAATTACATGCTCAAACGACCGATTGGCAATTGCGCAGTCAAGTAGGCGTAACCTATTCTCCCAAAAAACGATGGGATGTTGATGCGAGTATACGTTACGATCGCTATCAAAATCTTCAAGCATTTCGCAGAACCAATATAACGTTTGGCACGTCGTATCAGGTAAAAAAACGCCTGCAAATTGGTGCTTCGTATCGATTCATTACGTCGCCTTATCAAAATATTCATCGATTCCGACTACACCTTACTGCCGATAAAAAAATAAATAAAAAGCTATCTATTGCAGCGCGAACACTTCTTCAACATGATGTAAAATACCTTCAGTGGGACTACTTACAAGCATACAACCCCCGATGGGTATTTCGGGAACGACTTACACTCAAATACGACTATTCGAAAAAATGGCGATTTTCCCTTTATAGCGAACCCTTTATTTCGTACCGAGATGCTGAGTTAACAGCCTATCGGTGGCGAAATGGGTTACAAGCCCAATATCGGTACAAAAAACAACACGAACTGGGGGCAGGCTTTTTTTGGCAACATGGGATGGCACAAAATGCAGGCCAAAACGTTGGTGTATTCCTAATTCAATATACCTTTGACCTGAACAAACCCAAAGCCAAGAAAAAGAAAAAGTCTACTTAATGGCCGCATCCTTCTCGCCTTCTGAAATAAAAAAAATATTTCAACAAATCAGTAAAAAACGTGTCATGGTGGTGGGCGATTCCATGCTCGACGATTATTGGCATGGCGATACCCACCGTATTTCGCCAGAAGCTCCAGTACCTATTCTGCAAATAACCCATAAAGAAAGCAGGCCGGGTGGAGCCGCCAATGTAGCATTGAACTGCGCCTCATTGGGCGCTCATGTACAATTATTTACTATAATTGGACAAGATGCGGCGGGCTCTTCACTCCTCAACCAATTAAATAATGCCGGCATCGATACCGAAGCTTGCTTACGAAGTAAAGCAAGAATTACAACCACAAAAACTCGTTTACTAAGTAAACAACAACAATTGCTTCGTATCGACGACGAAATCAGCACCCCCTTGAATGCCCGCGATGAACATCGATTTATAGATACTTGTTTACGTGCCATTCAAATCAACAAGCCTGATATTCTAATTATTGAAGATTACAATAAAGGTCTGCTTTCAGAAAACACCATAAAACACCTCATAAAACATGCGCAACATGTTGGGGTATTAACTGCCGTAGACCCTAAAAAAGATAACTTCTTTGCTTATACCCATGCCGACATTTTTAAGCCTAATTTAAAGGAACTGCGCGAAGCATTCAACGAGAATTGGCAACCGCAAGAATCTGCCTCCCTTCGCGAAGCCCATCAACAACTTAAAAAAGTACTTCAACACAAAATATCCTTGTTTACGTTATCGGAATGGGGCATGTTTGGACACGATGAAAAAACAATGGTCACTTTACCCGCCTTCAAACGATCCATTGCCGATGTGTCGGGGGCTGGCGATACCGTTATTAGTGTTTTCGCCTTAGCTTATGCCGCTACACACCAATTAAAAACAAGTATGCTCATGGCGAATTTAGCCGGCGGTTGGGTGTGTGAAAAATCCGGGGTTGTTCCAATAGAAAAAAAAGCACTTGAACATGAAATGCTTGCTTTAAAAGGAACTAAAATAAAATAAGCGTTTAGCGAATACCAAAAACAAATAATGTTTTTGATGGCATTATAATACTAGGATTTGAATTGCCGGCAAGCCCATGCAGAGGCGTTTCCTGTTTTGCATCATTCGGCGATTTTTTTACAACACCGCTTCTTGTTTCCGGCTTCACCACAGTACATACGATTCCCGCATAAAGGAAAACGAGCAGTGTAATGAAATTCATTTTTTGTTTCATGCCTAAGTGAATACAACAAATTTACATTAACAAGGGTGAATGTTTATTTTTTATAGACTAATTTTTTTCACATTTATACACAAATACAAGTTGACGATAAATAAATAGTGAATAAAAAATAGACTTAAACACTAAAACATATACATATTTATAATGTGAATAGTTCGTAACAAACAGTATTCTAATTACTGCTGTTTAATCAGGGCTATAAAATCGTCGAAGAGATAACGTGAATCGTGTGGACCAGGAGTAGCTTCGGGATGATATTGAACAGAAAAGGCAGGCTTATCGGTTCTTCGTAAGCCTTCTAAAGTTTTATCGTTCAAGTTAATATGGGTTATTTCCATATTTGAAAGCGTATTCAGCGATTCAGGATCTACTGAAAAGCCATGATTTTGTGTGCTTATTTCACTTTGCATGGTTTTTAAATTCAAAACAGGGTGATTCAAGCCCCTATGACCATGATGCATTTTGTATGTTTTGGCTCCACCGGCTAATGCCATGAGTTGATGCCCTAAACAAATACCAAATACAGGTTTGCCCGTACTAATAATTTCGCGAACAACATCAACGGCGTAGGCCATGGAAGCGGGATCGCCTGGACCATTCGAAATAAAATAAGCATTGGGATTGAAGGCTTGTAAACTTTCAAATGACGATTTACCCGGAAATACAGCCAAATAAGCACCCCGATCAACCAAACATTGTAAAATATTACGTTTTACCCCATAATCGAGTACCGCGATACGCAAACCATCAGGTTCTCCTAAATAATATATATCGTTTGTGCTAACAAAACCAGATAGGTCTAGGCCTTCCATGGAAGGAATTGCCTTAACTTTTTCAGCTAATACAGCCGGATCGAATTCTTCGGTAGAAATGATACAATTCATGGCACCCGATTGGCGAATATGAGCTACCAAGGCCCTCGTATCAATTTGATGAATAGCCATAATGTGATTCGCCACCAAATAGTCGTGCAAATTACCATCCGCCATTGGGCGAGAAAAAGTATCGGATAAATTCTTGGCTACCAAACCAGCAATTTTAACGGTATCACTCTCTACATCATTTTTCTTGGCACCATAATTGCCAATATGGGCAGCATTCATAACCACCACTTGCCCATAATAGGAGGGGTCTGTAAACACTTCCTGATACCCCGTCATGCCGGTATTGAAACAAATTTCGCCGGAACTTGTTCCGACAGCGCCGTACGATTGCCCTAAAAAGCATGTACCATCGGCTAAATACAATATAGCCCTTTTCGACTTATCCATTAAAAAGCAAAGTTAATAAGCAAAACACACATCTTGCACCTCTGTTGATAACTCTTGAATAGGAGTAACCAGATACAACAAACCTACTCAATATAGGCCCCTTGCACTTTAGCATTCCGAATATCAACCGAAATATGATTCTGAACCGTTGTGGCTATTTGCAAACCAATATAATTGGAGGAAATCGGGAACCTTTTATGCTGTCGTTCTATCAAAACCCCTACTTGAATGGCCTGTACATCCGTTTCGAGAAATAATCGCAGTGCATAGGTTAGCGTTTTGCCCGAATTGGAAACATCGTCTATGAGTATTATGGTTTTATTCTGCGGATTGAAATCTGTCTTAAAATGAGCCTCCGTGGGGCTTTG
>JBIKQE010000226.1:0-3824 GCA_044349815.1 Chitinophagaceae bacterium
TTGAATCGTTCCGACATCAAAGGCGATGAAGACAACTTAATGCTAACTGGTATTTTATACGACAATAATTTGTCTTTACAATAAAGGCGTAGCTTAGAACGGAATGTTATTTCTTCTTCCATTTCAGACAATTGTATAGTTGCCATTACAACTTGCCCCATTAAAGGATGAGGCACCCCTTGCACTACCACCTGAAGTACATTAGGCATAGACTGTAAAATAGCTTCTACTTCAGCAGGATACACTTTTTGTCCACCTACATTAATAATATCTGTTCGACGACCAAGTATTTTCAACCAATCGCCATCCACAATCACTTGATCTTCAGTATTAAACCACCCTTCACACAATTCTTCTCTATCAGGATAGATGTATGCCAACAAAGATGTATTCGTTTTAATAAACAATTGATTGTCTTCTACTTTCCATGATGCAAAACGATTATCTAACTGAATCCAAGAGGGGTCGTTCGGCTTCGATTTGAGCACCAAACTCCCTAGTTCAGTCAACCCATACTTCTGTTCGCAACGCACAGATTCGCCAAAACGCTCAAGCAACCGATTCAAAGTAAAATCGTTCATTCGCTCCGAACCAAATGTGATTATTTTTAAATGGGGTAAATAACTCGAATTAAAAAGCTCTTCAAACAAAAGCAGGTTTATGAAACTAGGTGTAGTGGGCAAAACCTCTACACGATAATGATGCAAGGCCTCTAATACACTCGTAGTTTGCCTATTGGGCAAGGTTACTAAAGTACCCCCTGCATGAAGTGTGTACATCAAGGTATCGAAACCCGCAATATGGTCGAACAAAAGAAAGCCAAGTGTTCGATACGATTTTTTACTTTGGCTATACTTACTCATCAAACGCGACGTGGCATGAACAATTAGTTTGGCTTGCCCAGCTGTACCGGAACTAAGCAATAAAATACCACCATCACCTTGCTCTAACAAATTAGCAACAACGCCAGATGGTTTGGGAGCATCGATTATCGTTAAATCATTTTCTTCAGCCTTAATAAGCACTTGAATACCAGCACGCTGCCAAAGGGAAGTATCGTGCTCGGTTTGAGGTGTTTGTAACAACACAACATGTTTGTTGGACAACAAGGCTAATAACCACGCAATACCCGAAACGGTAAAATCGGCAGAAAGAACTACCGGGACGGGGGTATTCAACTCGGACCTTAATTGACGTTGCTTAGCATACACTAACTCCAACAAATTGGAATAAGTATAAACTGAACCTCGATCCACAAGGGCATCGGATGACAGAAACGATTTAAAAAGCAAATCGAAATTCAAGAAACAGATTGGTTTAACTTACTCCACCCAAGTAAAGTACTTGCCCGGTTATGAAGTCGCTTTTTTCGTTTAAATAAAAATCAATTACGTTCGATATATCGTCCATTTCTCCAAAACGTTTAATGGCTTGCCTATTCAATAAAGCATCCATTTTGTCTTTAGGTACATAACGAATTAAATCGGTTAAAACTGGCGTAGGGGCAACAGCATTAACGGTAACACCGAAAGGCGCAAACTCCTTAGCCATAATTTGGGTCATGTTTTCAACGGCGGCTTTCGAGGCTGCATAGGCACTCTCCCCTTCTAATTTAATGGGGGTTGCCACTGTGGCAAAATTTACAATGCGTCCTTTTTTATATTTTGCCATCACCTTTCCCACCTCCCTACAAAATAAAAAAGTACCAAACACATTGGTAGCAAAAATTTTCTCCATTACCGACAAGGGAGTCAGAAAACTATGATTCATGGCGGCGATACCGGCATTATTAATCAATCCATCTATACAACCAACGGCTTTGGTAACCGTCGATACCATTTTCTGAACAGCCTTTTCATCGGCTACATCTAAACAATAATGGGTGTAATGAGGATGTTTCAAATCGCTTTCCTCGCGAGAACAACCCGAAACAGAATATCCTTTTTCAAGATAATATTCACACAAATAGCGACCAATGCCTTTTCGAGTACCTGTAATAATAAGATGCGCCATAGTATAAATTATGCTTGCTGCGTTAAAATAAAATCGGCCAAAGTACTTACGGAGCGAAACGGACTATTTCGCTGCGACATTGCTTGTTCTGAAATCAACGACACATCGAAATTGTTGCTTCGCAAACGCGATTCAATGTCTACAATAACATTAACTAAACCCATCGAATCGAGTACACTGTCGCTACCAAATAAAGGAGTTTGTTCATTCGCATCAGCCGATATGCCTTGTTCCTGAAAATAATCGGTTAGTGTATGAATCAATAATTGTACAATTTCTTGACGTTGCATGAAAATAAATTAAAAAAGTTAACCATACATATGAACACGTAAAAGAATACGCGCAATAATTTCTTGTTCTAAAAAACTTAGTTCGTGGTACAAAGGCAAACATAAAATGCGCCGCGAAACATCATCAGCCACCGGCGTGTCCTGATAAGTTACATAAGGCAAACGATTGAGTGCGGGATAAAAATACCTTCTTGTAAATATCTCATATTCCTCCAATCTTTTTTTCATTTTCAACAAAGTTTCTTCGCTGTTGAATAAAACGGGGTAATATGAATAATTAAAATTGGTGTTGGTTTCGATGCGTTGTTTAGTTAGGTGCATGTCTACTAAAAGCTGGTCGTAATTATCACTTAATTCTTTCCGTTTATCTAGTATGGCGTCAATATAATTCAAATTAACTAAACCCATGGCGGCATGAAACTCCGAATTTTTCCCATTAATCCCTTCGCCTAAAAAATGTTCAGGACCATCGTGACCAAAATTACGCATATAGGCCATTACTCGTAAAACATCGGGGGAAGTGGTAAACAATCCGCCGCCTTCTACAGTATGGTATAATTTGGTGGCATGAAAACTTGTTACACTAATATCGCCATAAGTAAAAATACTCTTCCCCTTATAAGTTGTTCCAAATGCATGAGCTGCATCATAAATTACTTTAAGATTATGTTTTTTTGCAATGGCATCAATGGCATCGATAGCGCAAGGATTTCCAAAACAATGGGTGGCTAAAATGGCCTGAGTATCCTTATCTATTAGCGTTTCAATTTTTGACGGATCAATATTAAACGTTTCCGGATCGATGTCGGCAAATACAGGGGTACAACCTTCCCAAGAAATACTGCTGGTAGTAGCCACATAACTAAATGGTGTGGTAATTACCTTGCCCCGGATTCCTAATGCTTTTAATGCAATTTGCAAGGCAATAGTACCATTACCCGCAAACAAAAAATGCGGAACATCTAGTTTCTTCTTGATTTTAAGCTCTAAGTCGTTTACCAGTGGCCCGTTGTTGGTAAACCAATTTCGTTGCCACACCCCTTCTAAATAGCGAGTATACTCTGTTATAGGAGGAGCAAAGGGTTTCGTTACCGGTATCATACGTGCAAATGTATAGGCTTTAAATTAAAAAAACGCTTCAGAAGCTTGGCATTAATTAACAAGCATATCTTTTTGCTTGTGTTCAATGGCCTCTTTGAAAATCTGTTCCATGCGCTCACCAATCACACTCGGATTATACGAGTGTAATACCCTTTCACGAGCATTTAAACCCATCTGAATCCGCTCTGCTTGGTTTTCTAACAAATAGCAAGCAGCTGTTACTAATTCAGACGTTATAAAAGGATCAACCAACAACCCTACTTCCTTAGTGGGCAACATCTCAGCCATTCCACCATGCTTACTACCAATAACTGCCTTTGCGGCCGACATCGCTTCAAGGCAAACATTCGGAAAATTTTCCCACCTACTAGGGAAGACACAAATATCTACGGCATTATACTGATTGGGCATTTCGTCTAA
>JBIKQE010000227.1:0-3793 GCA_044349815.1 Chitinophagaceae bacterium
CAAGCCTTGTATTTAGATGGGGCGATTTCGCAAGTGTATTACCCCGGTGTGATTCGGGCCAACAACATGATTCCCCTAGGGCCTTTTATTGGTGTGGTAGCGAAGAAACGCGGTAAGTAAAACAACCTTATATCGTGCTGAAGAAAGATCGAAAGCTGAATGGCTGCCGTGCCTGGAGGGCTTGGTGCGTAGCGTAGCGAAGCACGGTAGCGAAGCGGACCCCGTAAGGGACGGATAGTAGCTGAAGAAAGTTCCCTCGCCGACAGCCCCAAAAAAACTTAAAAATAATTTACGTAGCCGAAATGGATTTTTGAATTGCGCACTTGCCACGGCGCTTGCTCGCGGCCACCCACCGCATAACTCAAGGTAAATTGCCCGGCTTTATTTTCGAACGACAACCCCAAGCCGGCACTGAACGGATGCTGCAACACATCATCTTGATTAAACCGCAAATGCATTCGTCCAAAGTCGGTGAACATAAAAAAATAATTGTTGAGCGACAGCATAAAGCGTGGCTCCACCGTGAACACGTGATACGCATCCACAAACAAACTGCCCTCATCGAAACCGCGCAACAAACGATACCCACCAATTTGATACAACTCGTTCCGAAACAATCGGTTGTTGCTGAAGGTTAAACCACCCGCATAGGCTGTATGCAATACCCATTTTTTCGATAAGGGAACAAAGCCTTGCGCCAACAACGTAATGGTGTATTTGTTGCTTCGCAACGCCAAGGAATCGTACAACCAAGCAAAGGTGCCGCCCTTCACAGGGTCGGGTGTTGTTTCAACCACATTGTTTTTCAGCATGGTTCTGAACGACACACCGCCATTGGCCAACAGCCGATAGCCTTTGCGCGGATTATTCCGATAATCGAGTTTGCTCCACAAGGCTTCAATACCCACCGTTCTGTACCGCACATCGCCATTGGCCGGCAAGCGCCGCGTGCTTTGCAATTGCGGCACATTAATAGAGCCCGAGCGACTGCTACTTAAATTGTAATAAAACTTCACATAGTTAAATGCATCGGGCTGATACAAAAATCCCAACTCACCCGTAGTGGTTCGGAATACCGTATCTTTTTTATAGAAATCGAATTTGCCACTCAAACCAATGGGCGAATTAAACAAAAATGGGAACGCCATATCCACATGATACCGCGGCGAACGGTACTGTAAATTTTGCCAATTCAATTGTACATTTTCGCCCAAACCCAAGGCATTCATCAAGCCGATTTTCACATCGCCACTCATCAAAAATCGGCCACCAATTTCTTCGTTATTCGGCATTACGCCCAACAAGACATCGGCCCTGTTGGCCGATTTTGTTTTCACATACAAATTCAAGGTGTTCCGCGTTTGTGTAAAATCCATTCGCCACGGATACACTTCTTCCATATAAGGCAATTCGCGCAAGCGTGTGCTCAACTGCGCTATCTTGGTTTCGTTATAAGGCATCCCTTCGCGCAATCCTAAATACCGCAACACCACGTAACGCGCTACCCCGGGGTCGTCGCCCACCACCACCGAATCGAGGGTGATATACGGACCGCGCCGTAAATCGAAGGCCGCCGATACCTTACCCTTTTCTTCGCGCAAACTATCGAGCCGCACCGACGCAAACGGATACCCATTGTCTTCGCAAACCCGTAGCATCCGCTCAAAGGCCGGATAAAACAATTTAGGTTCAAGGGGTTTGTTCAACCATTGCCGTTCTTGCAAGCGACTTTGATGCAATAACTCGGGGGGCACATTGCCGGCACGCACTTGCACCCAACGATAGCGATCGCCCACATGCACGGTAGCCTCAACCGCATTCGGTATAAACACCATCGTATCGACCGAAACACCCACATACCCCAACGAAAATAAATTGGCTGTAGCCGATTGTAACGCCTCCCGCGCCGCGGTTGAATCGCGCACCTGGAAAGGCAGTCCACTTGCTTGTTTAAACAAATCGGCATCCTTACCC
The DNA here is from genome assembly GCA_044349815.1 of Chitinophagaceae bacterium. Taxonomy (GTDB): domain Bacteria; phylum Bacteroidota; class Bacteroidia; order Chitinophagales; family Chitinophagaceae; genus OLB11. The sequence goes on from JBIKQE010000227.1 coordinate 1,975, forward strand.
CGCAATGTAATTGTATAGGTTTGTCCCCACCCAGTTTGGGCCCAGCCAAAAACCAAAAGGAAAAATAAACTACGCACAAGGATATGCCACAAAGAAAGTACATTTACAGCGTATGGCCGGTATTTACCTGCATATTCCATTTTGTCGAAAAGCTTGTCACTATTGCGATTTCCATTTCTCCACATCCTTGCAAGGATTAAACGAAATGGTGTCCGCCTTATTGTGCGAAATCGTCTTGCGCGCCCCGCAATGGCAACAAGAACCCATTGAAACCATTTACTTTGGGGGCGGAACGCCCAGTATTTTAAGCAACGATCAATTGCTTCGCATCCTCGAAACCATCCACCGGCATTACCCCGTCGTGTCAAGTGCCGAAATTACCCTCGAGGCTAACCCCGACGATATTCAAAACGCTCGCATTAAAGCGTGGATGCGCAACGGCATCAACCGACTCAGCATTGGCATTCAAAGTTTTCACAACGACGATTTGTTGTATATGAACCGCACCCACCATGGCGCCGAAGCCTATGCTTGTTTACAAATTGCGCAAGATGCCGGCATCAGCAACTTAAATGCCGACCTCATTTTTGGGTTTCCACTGTTAACCCAAGTCAAATGGCACACGAACATCGAAACCATGTTGCGCTTGCAACCCACGCATTTATCGTGCTACAGCATGACGGTGGAAAAAGGAACGGCCTTGCATCATTTTGTGCAAAAGAAACAAGTGCCACCCATGAACCCCGAGCAAGCGGCGGCCCAATACGAATACTTAATGCACACCTTAGCCGCGGCCCAGTACGAACACTACGAAATTTCAAATTTCGCGCAAGCCGGGTTTCGCTCGAAGCACAACAGTCGGTACTGGCAGGGCGCGCCCTACCTCGGCATTGGTCCATCGGCGCATTCCTACCAAGCCCCCGTGCGCAGTTGGAATGTAGCGAACAACGCACAGTATATACAAGCCTTGCACGAAGGCCGCTTGCCGGCCGAACAGGAAGTGCTCACGCGCGTTCAGCAACACAACGAACAATTGATGGTATCGTTGCGCACCGCCGAGGGACTCGCCCTCACGCCGTGGTTGGCCGGTTTACCCATGGCACTGCAAACCCAATTTTTAGCCGACTGCGAACAGTTTATTCAACAAAACCAACTGCAACGCGTGGGCGATTTTTTACAGCTCACCAACCAGGGTAAATTACTCGCCGATGCTATCAGTGGCGAATTGTTTTTAGATGCCGATGCCTTGCCTGAAAAATAATTTTTTTTGAAGCGCAGCGGCATCGCTTTGTTCGGCACCCGTCGCGCTGTTCGCTCCAAGGTCCGCCAGGTGTTGCGCCTCGCTCCGCTCGGCGCCCCCCTGTCGCACGCTTTCCGCTGCCATCGCGGCTATTGACCCATCGTCCGATTCATTCTTCAGCCCAGCCCTTTTCACCTTTTTTTGGCAGAACAAAAAAACTACAATGATTTTAGCTGTGTACATTTACGGCATGAAACAATGTTTATTGGTTTGTGTTGCCTTATTGGGTTTATTCGCTTGTGGCAGCAAAGAAGGGAGTAATCCAAAAGCACCTTCCTACAAACACGCCCTCAATATTCCCGCCGACGGTATCAGCACCAAACTCGGCGCCAACACCCAAAAAATATTGGAAGGCGATGAAAGCAGTCTGATTATTGCCGTGGGCGATGTAGGTAAAGAAGAAGCCGATATCACCTTACGTGTAGGCGATAAAATGGTATTCGAAAAATTAGTGCACGAAAAACAATCGATTCGGTTTAATTACTACGATCATCCGTATCATTTGAACGTGGAAGAAAT
>JBIKQE010000228.1:0-3749 GCA_044349815.1 Chitinophagaceae bacterium
GGCATTGATGCATACATTCATCCAAGCCCCATACACCGCCGTCCGAATACACAAACCACCAACTCCGGCATCGGTCACACTGTTTGGATTCCCTTCTTCTACCATAGCTTGCGCTATAGGCATGGCCGCCGCGGCCACTTTCATGGTTTGCAACGGAATTTGTGTAGCATACAAAGTGGCTGCTTGTATAGCCGCAGAACGCGCCGCTTTTTCTTCGTCGGAATTTTTGGGCAAGCCAAAGGCATCCATAATCCGATTGAACGAGGCGGTATCTTCATCCACTAAATACTCCAGTTCGGTTTTAATAGCTTGTCCTTTTTCGGCCCAATCACTAAAAAAATTCCAACGCTCGTCCCAGCCTTTTTTGTGACTGCTCAAATTCGCTACCATGGTGGCTAAGGAAGCACCTAACGCCCCTACATAAGCACTCACACTGCCTCCGCCCGGGGCTGGACTTTCACTCGCTGTTTCGGTGGCGAACCCATGCATGGTCATTTGCATCAAACGCCCCATGCCTTTATCGCGCAATACATATTCAATAATTTTTTTGTTCGGGTCGAAGGGCGCTAATTCATCCAAGCCCATGCTCTTTACCGCTATGCGAATCAATTCGGCATCGCCCACCCCGGCACTGCGGCGTTGTTTGCTTAAAAAATAACGACCGGCATCGAGCATCGATTTCAACGGCACCAAGCCCACCAATTCGCTGCCAGTAACACGCAATCCGCGCGCATGCGCCCTTTCCACCGCCGCATCGAAGGCTACATGCAGAGGGGTAACGCTAATATTCGTAAGGTTCATGGAAATTTGAGCAATGCCATATTCTTCAATGAACCATCCTATGGCTTTCACACTTTTCAATAAGCCGGGCTCACGCACTTCTTGCCCTGCCGCATCCAATACTTTTTTACCATCCACTTCTTTCACGCGACCGTTTTCGCGCAAATCGAAGGCTACGCTGTTGGCACGACGGGTCGACGTGGTATTCAAATTTACATTATACGCCACTAAAAAATCGCGGGCACCAATTACCGTGGCACCACTGCGTTCGTTCATTACGGCTGCACCAAAATCGGGTTGCCATTCAGGTTGTGCTAATTTATCGCGCAATCCTTCGTATTCGCCGGCGCGAATAGTGGCCAAGTTTTGTCGCTCAGGGCGCGAAGCGGCGGCTTCGTACAAATACACCGGAATGGATAATTCCTTGCCCACACGTTCGCCCAATTGCTTGGCGTATGCCACGGTTTCTTCCATGCTAATGCCACTAATGGGAATCAGAGGACACACATCCGTAGCGCCCATCCGCGGGTGTTCACCACGGTGTGTTCGCATATCAATCAACTCAGCGGCTTTTTGAATTCCGGCAAAGGCCGCATCCACCACCGCTTGCGGATGCCCCACAAACGTCACCACAGTACGGTTGGTGGCTTTCCCCGGATCCACATCCAACAAGGTTACACCGGGCACCGCTTCAATGGCATCGGTAATTTGTTTAATAATCCCCATGTCGTTCCCTTCACTGAAATTCGGAACACATTCAATTAAAATATCTTGCATAAAAAGTTGATTTTTTATAAAAAAAAGTACGGCTTAAAAAAAGCCGTACAAAGGTATTGTTTCATCAAACGCCACGCTTAGAATTCGTAAAAATTCTCAAAGCGTTCGTAACGATCTTCTTCGGTGGTACTGAAAATAAAGGCCCACTGAATACCATACGTTTTATTGCGGGTAACGGTAAACTGCGGATTGATATCATAGGCACCAATATCGTAGTAAGCGCCCATATACATGCCTTTCTTCATTTCAAACCCGGCTTTGAGTTTCACCCCAAAATCCCACGGTTTAATTTGATCGGTAGTAAAATTAGTCCCCACTTGCAACGGACCATTTTCAATATTTTTACCATCGCTGTAAAACGTATGGGCCGAACTCAACAATTTAGCCGCATAAGGACCAGCCCCAACAAAAAAGTAAGCTTTATTCAAGTCTATTTTGTACGTTGCGCAAACAGGCATCATTACATACCCTAAATTGGCTCGATATTCTTCGTTCACAATGGGTCGGTCGGTTTTATAAATACCCCCTTTGCGTGTGTACAACAATTCCGGTTGGATACTCCACTTACGGGTTACAACGTAATCGCCAATCATACCGGCATTAAACGACATTTGGGTTTGAAAAATGGCCTCGTACCGTAAGGTATTTGATTTATACACCTGTCGGTAAAAATTCAATCCTCCAATAGGACCTAAGCGAAATTGTGCTGTAGCGGCCAGGGCCGAAACGAGCACTAAACAGGCCGTAAACAAAATACGTCGATTCATTCAAGCTAATTTGGTTGGAAAGATACAACAAAATGGCAATTTCAAAAAGCTTAAGATAAAAAACTCGGCTACCTTTGCCCCCATGTATCAAACTCCGCACTGGTTGGAACGTACCGACCTCCTCTTGGGCACCGAAAACATGGAAAAATTGGCCAACCTGAACGTCCTCATTGTGGGCCTTGGTGGCGTAGGCAGTTTTGCCGCCGAATTTATAGCCCGTTCGGGCGTGGGTAAAATGACCATCGTAGACGGCGATACGGTGGATACCACCAATATCAACCGCCAATTGCCCGCCTTGCATACCACCGTGAAACAATCGAAGGCCCAACTCATGGCCGATCGCTTAATGGCCATCAATCCCGATTTACAACTCACCACCATCGCCCAATTTTTGAATCCCGACGATACCTGGGCCATTGTGCACAACAATCCCTTCGATTATGTGCTCGATTGCATCGATTCCATTACGCCCAAATTGTATTTAATCAAAGCCGCCAAAGCCAAAGGATGCAAAATCATCAGCAGTATGGGGGCAGGTGGCAAAGTTGATTCTACCCGCATTCAATTTGCCGACATCTCCAAAACGCATATGTGTCCATTTGCATTTTACATCCGCAAACGCTTGCGCAAAGAAGGCGTGTATTCGGGCGTGATGGCCGTCTTCTCCGACGAAATGCCCAACCGCGAATCCATCAAAGAAACCGACGGCACCAATTTCAAACGTTCGTTTTATGGTACTTGTTCTTACATACCCGCCGTATTTGGATTGCAAATGGCGTCGTGGGTCATCCGCGATGCGTGCGGACTTTTCCCCGACACAGCGGCTTGTCGCCCGAAACGCGATAAACGAGAAATGATGTAATTTTTTTTGGAGCGCAGCCAATGAACATGCTTGATCTGTGTGCCCGCTTTACGCCGCTACGGGGTAGCCGGCTTCAATCGGGGCTATCTTCCGGGCGTACGGTTCATTCTTCAGCTTTTCTTTTGGTTTGCAATAGACATTGTCAAGCTTAAACTCTTTTTTGGCGATAACACCAACAAGGGCGAAAAACCCATTTCTGTCCTTTCTGTCCTTTTTGTCCTTTAATGGAATGGCCGAAGAACAAAAAAAAGACGTTGAATAATTCAACGTCTTTTTGATGATTGTTTTTTATGATTAGCGAATCAAGGAAACATCGCCGGTGAGTTGCTTGGTTTTACCATCGCGGAATTTCACTTGCAACAGGTAATGGTAAACGCCTACTTCGGCTTGTTTGCTGTTGTACATACCATCCCAGCCATTCAAAATAGAATTGCTATGGAATACTTGGTTACCCCAACGATCGTAGATAACAATGTCCATACCGGTAGCGTCGGCACCTAAACGAATGTTGAACACATCGTTCTTACCATCGGCATTTGGCGAGAAGGCATCAGGCACAAACA
>JBIKQE010000230.1:0-3747 GCA_044349815.1 Chitinophagaceae bacterium
CTTTGATAATAACGCGATATACATTTATCCCATGGGTTTCGTTCAATAGTAAATTTAAAATAGGAATCCCAAATAGTCTTAGGCAATCGTAATTTCAGTTGCCAAGCGGGAATATTTTCGAAATATTTATTTCGTTGAATAAAATCGCGATGGGTGTTGTTAAATCGATATTGTAACGGCACATTTTTTAAACCGTAGCGATAAGCATACTCATTCGTCGGATTAAACCAACATTGATGATTCTGTGCAACATATTTTTTTTCATTCATCCAATGCGGGGTAAACACATCGTTTTTCCCTCTATATTGATTTAGGTACAATTCGAGACTTGTTCCGCCTACTTTGGCCGTTTTAATGAATATGAATTGAGATTGATGCGATAAGATCATAGATTTAAATAAGGAACATAGAATCGATAGAGAAGTTTATATAGTCTCTTTGGCGTTGAACTTCTTGTTGTAAAACAGCATAGTTGTTGTTGCAATGTAATATGCCGGCAATCCGATTACTGCTGTTTTCGGTAGAAGGCAAAACATCGCCTTCTTTTTTATATGCAAACACCGTTGTAGTTTCAGAGCGATCTTCTTTTATTTCTAAGTTTGTAATTTTTCCGGGCATATCAGGATAAATATAATCAATTATACCGAAATTGTATTGAGGCATAAGTTGATGCATACTGGCATCATAATCTACTTTTCCGTTTAGTATTAATTGGATGTACCATTCAATAATATTGATGTTTTTAATTTTTTTTATCAGATGATGTTTGTTTCCTCCTCCTATACGCAAACTAAACTCTAATATGTAAATACCCTCCTCGTTTACAATGCATTGCAATAACATTAGGCTATTTCGAAGGTCAAGTTTTTTACCTATTTCTGTTACCAGTTCATGAATAGCACAGTGCCATTTTTCCTCTACCTCGCGGTTATAAATATTTTGTACGATGGTTGCTGAAAATGCCTCCTTCTTGATAATTTCAGATATCATAAGTACCTGTGCTTGGCCATCTATAAAGGCTACATCAACAGTTAATTCAGAACCTGTTATGTATTCTTCTACTAAAATTGAGTCGGTTTGCGTGAATTCAAGCACTTTTTTTATGGCAGATGACCAGGCTTCTTCCTTTGTAATTAAACTTATGCCTTTCGAGCTGTTCCCATGGAGGGGTTTAAGAACTAAAGGTAATTTTAATGAAACAGTGTTTATGGGTGCATCAGCGTTTATAATTTCAAAGGAAGCACTCGAAAAAGCATGCTGTTTGAACCATTTTTTCATGGTTTCTTTATTTGAAATAACGTTGTATTGTTCTGCCGTGAATAGTAATTTGTAATTGAATTGAGCGTTGAGTTGAAATAACGTATGCAAGCTCGATTCAACACAAGCCGATAAAATGTATTGTGGTTTATAATCAATAATAACCTGCTCGATGGCCATTAAATCGCGCGTGGATACTGTAAGATGCAAGTTGGCTTGAGCCGCCGCGGCCGGGTTTTCAAAATAATCGAGTAAAACAACATAGTACTTTAGTAATTGCAATTGCTTTATTAATTCTACATGATCAATGGTTCCCCCAAGAATTAGGACCAATTTTCCATTCATTGTATGTTGTTTACAGCTCAAATTTATACTTTAATCGTAGTTTTCATATACTTTTTTTAAAAAGCTTGCTTTATTTTTTCTTTTAAAAACTGCTTTACGGCTAGCCATTCTTTTTCTATTAATAGCGCATGTAGAATATTATAGAAATCAATAATAGATTTTACCTTATGGTCGTAAATAAGGTATTTATGCTGATAACGTATCATTTTTTCGAAAATGAGGATATGTTCTTTCGTTAAACTATATCGTTTCAATTGTTGCCACATCTGATATCTACTCAAGGTCATGTTCAGGGTATCAAAATGGTTTTCGGTACTAGTAATACCATGAGTATGCGTTCTATAAACGCTCATTTTTCGGTGTATGTAACGTATTTTTCCTTCCATGGCAACAATAGAAAACAATATCCAGTCGCCACTTTTCGCGCGATGCGGATAAGCTGTAATTCGAGGTATAATATGGCTCCGAAAGAAAAAGGAAGAAGTATGAAAGGGAACTTTTTGTTGTACGATACGCGATAAGTCAAAATCAGTATCTTGGTTTAATAATTCCCAAAAATCGTTGGCCGTTGCTGTTCGTCCATTTTCATTTTGAATGACAGTGGCATGCGATATGGCAACATAATTGGGGTTATTTTCCAGAAATTCTGCTTGTATTTGCAGTTTCATGGGATCCGTCCAAAAATCATCTCCTTCACAGAGTGCCTCGTAGGGGCATACGCGCCACGCGTTGAATTTTTGTCGTTTTAATAGTCTTTTTTTTAGGTTTTTTATTTTGTAAATATTTTCAGTTTGCGTATAAATCCAAATCAACTCGGGATAACGATTGGCGTATTCTGAAAGAATAACAGACGATTCATCGGAGGAAGCATCATCGTGGATTAAAATTCGAACCGGAAACGTTGTTTTTTGCATCAGGATACTATCCAAACATGTTCTTATGTATTTTTCATGATTAAATACCATGGTACGAACATGAACAAGGGGTTCTGTATTGCTGGGCCAAACTTGATCCTGAATGGGAATGGGAATGGGCAATGGTGTGTATGTGCGCGGTTTATTCAAGTAAAATCAATTGATAGTAATGGTAATACTACCATTTGTTCAATATTAGTTATTTATATATCGCTGAGCAAAAAATTCAGCCTATCTTTTTTATAAATAAGAAAAAGCATGTTGAATCCGATAAAATTTTAAACCAAATCATCGTTTCGACGTCTATGGGCAACTATAAATTAAATTTGAATTTTATGAGAACCCATGTTCGGCTTAGTATAATGGTGTTGTTGTTTGTTTTGATTCGAACAAACACAAGCTATGCACAAAATGTATATTTCCCCCCAATTGTAGGAACATCATGGGATACCTTATCGCCCGCTGCCTTACAATGGTGCCAAACACCCATCGATAGTTTATATGCTTTTCTCGATACCAATAAAACCAAAGCGTTCATTCTTTTGAAAGATGGCAAAATTGTATTGGAAAAATATTTTGGAACGCACACCGCTACTACGCCTTGGTATTGGGCTTCGGCCGGAAAAACCTTAACGGCGTTTATGGTAGGCTTGGCCCAGCAACAAAATTATTTGTCGATTACCGATACTACCTCGAATTATTTAGGGAATGGTTGGACGAGTTGTACGCTCCCCCAAGAGCGAGCCATTAAAATTCGAAACCAACTTACGATGACGAGTGGTTTGGACGATGGCGTGCCCGATCATTATTGTACATTGGATACGTGTTTAAATTATTTGGCCCCTGCGGGAAGTCGATGGGCTTATCATAACGGTCCGTATACTTTGCTCGATACAGTAATGACCATAGCCACTGGCATGCCCTACAATACTTTTGTAAATCAAGCTTTAAAAACACCCACCGGCATGACGGGGAGTTTTGTGAATTCAGGCTTCAACCGTGTTTTTGTAAGCACCGCCCGCAGTATGGCGCGCTTTGGTTTATTGATATTGAACAAAGGCAATTGGAATGGCAATCAGGTAATGACCGATACCAATTATTTCAATGCGATGCTCAACACGTCGCAACCCCATAATCTGTCGTATGGTTATTTATGGTGGTTGAATGGAAAATCGTCGTACATGTTGCCACAAGTACCATTTGTTATTAATGGACCAATGTTTCCGAATGC
>JBIKQE010000229.1:0-3747 GCA_044349815.1 Chitinophagaceae bacterium
CCTATACCGAACGTACACATAAACCCAAAATTCCCACATCGTATTTAAAGCAACCCATGACGTATATGATGAAGTGGACACCCGATAGTGTGCATTGGGAAAGTTATGCAGGCATAAACTATCCAGGTACCGAAAAAGTATCAACATGGACGTTCACCAAAAACAATATTCCTAGGTCTAAAATTGAAAACAGTCAAACCTCTAACCCAATAGTTGTTCCGGCCCCTTCCGATTCAACCAATGTGCGGTTTAATTTTTGGTTGTTGAACGGACAAGCGCCGAGCAATAGTCAGGTGCACGAAGTTGTTTTAACGAATTTTCAATATACACCCCTTTAAATCGTTTGTTTTTTGTTTAACCTTTAAACTCATCACACCATGGCAGTAAACTAACATCACATTCAAACCTTTTTTCAAATCATTTCATTTAAACCCTTTTTTTTATTCATTCATTTTTAAAATTTCATATCATGAAAAAAACGATCCACTTATTTTTGGTCCTTTTGTTTGCCGCTTTTGCTAGTGCGCAAGCCCAAACCCAGTTAGTCACCTTTCAGGTGCAAAGTCCCGATTCAACCCCGGTATATGTATTCGGTAGTTGGAGCGGTTGGAACAATTGGCCCGGTACTCAAATGACGTCGATTGGCGGTGGTCAATACACCACAACCATTTCGATGGCATCGAATACCGCCTACGAATTTTTATTCGTAAATGGCAATACACCTATCAAGGAAGCCTTGAATCCGGCTTGGCCTTGTACCAATGCCAATGCACAGTACACCAACCGTACCTTGAATATTGGTGCTGTTGATACATCGCTTTGTGCTGTTTGGGCTTCTTGCAGTACTTGTACGGTTATTAATCCGCCAGCCAATGTAAACGCTACGTTCCGTGTAGAGAACCCCGATTCAACCCCGGTGTATATATTCGGTAGCTGGAGTAACTGGAGCAATTTCCCCGGTACACCAATGACGTCGATTGGTAATAATCAATACGAAGCGGTGATTTCGATTCCGGCCAGTGCCACGCACGAGTATTTGTATGTAAACGGTGTTTCTACCAAAGAAGTTTTGAATCCGGCTTGGACGTGCACCAACGGGAATGCTCAATACACCAACCGTTTGTTAGCAGTAGGCACCACCGATTTCACGAAGTGTAACAAATGGGCCTTGTGCGACAGTTGTGGCGCGGTAGCACCATCGAACATCAATGTGAAGTTCGCTGTTCAAGCACCCGATTCAACCCCGGTATATGTATTCGGTAGTTGGAGTGGTTGGAGCAATTTTCCAGGTACGCCAATGACCTTGAATACCACCACCGGTAATTACGAAGCAACCGTTTCTATTGCTTCGGGTACACCAATCGAATATTTATTTGTAAATGGTGTTTCTACGAAAGAAGTATTAAACCCAGCTTGGACTTGCACCAACGGAAATGCCCAATACACCAATCGTATTGCTAGCTTAGGTGCTGCCGATACTACCTTGTGTAATCGTTGGCAGTCGTGCAGTGCTTGTTTTGTATCGTCGGTTGAAACCATCAACAACCAGTCGGTACAAATTTTAGCAGGTAAAGATTTCGTTCGTGTTCAAACTACCGCTTTGTCTACCATCGACCATTTGGAGGTATACGACGTTGTTGGTAAATTGATTTATCGTTCGAAAGAAAAAATGAACAGCAATACCAATATTCCGGTATCGTTGTTATCGAATACGTTTTACACCATTCGTGTGAAACAAGGTAATTCCCAATTCCAAGTTAAATCGTTGATTGTGGAATAATTGCGTTTCTCATAAAACGCTTTTCATGCTAGAAAACGTCCCGAGTTAATCGGGACGTTTTTTTATACCCAAACGAGAACATTGAATTTTCAAACTCATTCTTTATCGTACTTTCACAGCATGGATAAACGTCTCTTCCTGCTCGATGCCTTTGCCCTTATTTTTAGGGCCTACTATGCCTTGGTTCGCAGTCCGCGTATTACAAGCACCGGTAAAAATACCAATGCCCAATTTGGTTTTTTAAATGCCCTGCTCGATTTAATGCATAATCAAAAAGCCACCCATTTGGCGGTTTGTTTCGATACCAAAGCCCCTACTGAACGCCATACCGATTTTGCCGATTATAAAGCTAACCGACAAGAAACGCCTGAAGATATTTTAGCGGCCGTACCCGATATAAAAAAGATGTTGCAAGGCTTTAATATACCCATCATCGAAGTAGATGGTTATGAAGCCGACGATGTAATTGGTACGCTCAGTGTACAAGCTGCGAATGCCGGGTATCAGGTTTTTATGGTTACCCCCGATAAAGATTACGGACAATTAGTAAACGATAATGTATTTATTTATAAACCGTCTAATGGTCAAAACAAAGCCGAAATTCTAGGGGCCAAAGAGGTATGTGCAAAATGGGATATTGATAATGTAGCACAAGTAATCGACATTCTTGGCATGATGGGCGATGCCGTCGATAATATTCCGGGTATTAAAGGTGTGGGCGAAAAAACGGCCGTGAAACTCTTGAAAGAATTCGGCAACCTCGAGAATGTATTGGCCAATGCCGAGCATATCAAAGGCGCACTTGGCGAAAAAATTCGCACAGGAAAAGAGGCCGCCTTGATGTCGAAAAAATTAGCCACCATTATTTTGAACGTTCCTTGCACCTTCCACGAAGAAGACTTTTTATTGAGTGAATGGAATAAAGATATTCTGCGCGATATTTTCTCGGAACTTGAATTTAGAACTATTGGCAAACGTATTCTTGGCGAAGAAATTCAATCGGCCACCCAACAACAAACCGATTTGTTTGGCGATGCTGTTGCTGTTAAACCCAGTAGAACAAGCCTCACTATCGAACCCGATTTGTTTTCGCAAGGGCCCATTGAAGCGTATAAAACCATTGCCGATACCCCGCATCAATACCATGTATTAGATACCCAAGAAAAACAAAACGAATTCTTAGGCAATGCGCTTCAAGCAACTGAAATTTGTTTCGATACCGAAACAACAGGCTTGGATGCCAATCAATGCAACTTGGTGGGTATGAGTTTTTCGTGGGAAGTAAGTACCGCCTATTATTGGCCCTTGCCCGAAGATCGAAATGAAGCCACCCAACAATTGCAACAATTAAATGCTTTGTGGCAACGAACCAATGTTTTGTGGATTGGCCAAAACACTAAATTCGATTTACTCGTTCTTAAAAATTATGGCATCGAACCACAAGGTCAATTGTTCGATACAATGTTGGCGCATTATTGCTTCGAGCCGGAAGGCAAACGCAGTATGGATATATTAAGCCAAAACTACTTGCACTATAAACCGGTTTCTATTGAAACCTTGATTGGTAAAAAAGGAAAGCAACAAGGCAATATGCGCGATGTTGCTTTAGAACAAATTGCCGAGTACGCCGGCGAAGATGCCGATATCACCTTGCAATTAAAACAAACGTTTAAACCTCTCTTGGTTGAAAACGGCGTTAGCGACGTTTTCGAAAAAGTAGATACCCCCTTAATTCGTGTACTCACCAACATGGAATACGAAGGTGTTCGTATCGATACCGCTTTCTTAAACGATTACAGTATAACGCTTGAAAAATTAGCCGCTGAGTCGGAAGAAAAAGTATACGAATTGGCGGGCGTTCGTTTCAACCTTGCCTCGCCCAAACAATTAGGCGAAGTGCTGTTCGAAAAATTAAAACTCGACCCCAAAGCGAAGAAAACTAAAACCGGACAATACGCCACCGGCGA
>JBIKQE010000036.1:0-13286 GCA_044349815.1 Chitinophagaceae bacterium
ATAGGGGTAGTGCCACAGCAATAATTTGGACTGTACACTTGCATTTCAAGGGCCGAATTGGTTGGAACCATAGCATTCACGTTACCATTCGAATTACTCAACACCATCCGGTTGTCTTTGCGAACGGTATTTGCCCACTTTACAATAAAGCCCGGTAAAGGCAAGTTATTGGCATCAAGCAATTTAACCTTGATGCTAACTGCATCGTCGTTGATATGTACCTGATGATAACCCATTTCTGTAATAGCACCCATATAGCGATTGCCTTGCAACATGGCAATGGTTTTTTCGCGCCATATACCCAACACTTCATCGTAACGCGATAAGGTGATACTGCTCGGAGCACTCGCTATTTGATTGGTATTCACAGTGCAATAGGCCACTACTTCGTTTTTAGGCGCTAAGGCTAACGCATTCCCCGCTTCGTCGTACATCGATACGTGGAACTGACCAAAACTATAGGCCGCATGTTCAGCCATATTCGCTTTTATACTGCGTAAATCGCCCGGCATGCTGAGCTTGCCCGCATCGGTATTAGCATTGATGGTGCGCGCATAAACATATACTTCGCCTTCGTACGGCAAACCGTTGGCTTCAACAACCACCGCTTTTGCAGGGAATTGCAACAACAACTGATTGCCAAATTGCAAAGTCCCACCGGCCGACGATACAAACGATTGCATGGCACTTTTCGATAACAACGTAAAGCGAGCTTCATGCATAGCATTGGCCTCAACGGTCATGGAGCGAAACCCGGTTACATAATCTTCTTTAGCTACCCGAATGGTGGTGTTTTTCGAGGGTGTGCTGATATACGTAAACATAAACACCCCATTCGAATCGGTTTGGGTATAATTCGTTCCCAAACTAACCTGAGCCTTCGGAACAGGGGCACCCGCCTCGTCGAGTACCAAACCATAAAAGGAGGCCGTTACCCGATTGTCGTTGTTGTAAATATTATAATCGAGCGGAACTTGATAATCGGTTTTGTATTTACAAGCCTGCATTAGACTTAATACAAATAATCCGGCCAAAAAAGAAAGCAAGGTGTTGCGTTGCATAGCGTAAAAATTAATGATGCCCTTCGTTTGCATTTCAAACGAATAGCGGGTTACGAAAATACACCGAATCGGGCAAAACGACAATGTTTTCAGCCAAGCGATTTGTGTTTCGTCTTATTCTAAGCCTAATTTGTCTATTTTTCGCAGCGGACCACTGCAGAAATTCATATGGCAGGCTCTGCATTGCTGTATTACCGCCATGTAATTCTCTTTTTGTTGCAAGGTGTCTCGCATCAATCGGCGATAGGCCTGCTCGTACTCACTGCCAATGGCATAAAATACCGGGGTTTTAACATTGGTTTCGGTCGACTCCGCATGAATAAAATCAGGCATCGGATACCGAATGGAATCTACTTTTTTCCCGGCCATGAGGTCGAGCCGCATACTGTCGCACTGATTGGTCATGGTACGCATCATGCGCGCCAAGGGCTTGCTACCATTCGGATTATTGTCGGTTGTTTCTGCACAAGCCGCCTCTTGTTTCGGTTCCGATGGGGTTGAATTGATGCACGCTGTTATGGTGCCAGCAAGCATTAAGGCAATAAATAAGGTGCGTTTAGCCATCTTGATTATTTTAAAATAACCCCTTTGGCTTCGAACACAACTTCTTTTAAGGGCTCTGTAATGGCGTCAATATCAGCTTGCGTTTTTTTGTCGTCTTTGGCAAATTCTTTCAAATCGGCCACCGATGTAATTTCAATACGCGCAATACCATCAATGATAGCGGTTTTGCCGGCGCAATCTTTGGGTACAAAAAAGGCGTAATCCTTAAAGGTTACACGTAAATCGTCGCCATTCGGATTCTTCATGGTCATCCAACAACCTTTGGTTTGGCATGCAGCCGTTACAGTACCCGTTAATTTGGTGGCCACCGCATTGGTGTCTTTTAATAAGGTGCTTAGTTGGTCAACACCCACAGCACCCTCTTCGGTTATCTTTTCACCAAAGGTTTGAACTGCGGCAGCGGCCTGTGTGTTTTCAGTTTTTGTAGCGCTTCCCTCACCGCTGTTCTGGCAAGCCATCATGGTAAGGGCAAAACCTGCCACTAAAAAAATCGATTTCATAACGTGTATTTTAGTCAAAGATATTAGTTCGCTGTCAAAAATACCCGATTATACCCGATTAAATTCCAAACGCTGCCCACGTATATCTTCCCGTATTTCACCTTCATGATAAACCCGCTGCCCATTTACAAAGGTGCTTACTATGCGGCCGGGGAAGGTATGGCCTTCAAACGGACTCCATCCGCATTTGTACAACAAATTGGCTTTGTTCACTAAGGTGCTCCCGTTTAAGTTGAGCAATACCGCATCGGCAAAATAGCCTTCGCGGATATAGCCTCGGTTCGCTACCTGAAAACAATCGGCTGGCGCATGACATGCTTTCTCAACAATCTTTTCCAAACTAATCCGTCCTTCCGCACGCGCTTGCAACAACATCAACAAGCTGTGTTGCACCAAGGGTACACCGGCGGGAGCTTCCAAATACGGCTTTTGCTTTTCTTCCCAAGTATGCGGCGCATGATCGGTAGCTATAATATCCAATCGGTCGTCCAACAAGGCCTGCCACAAGGCTTCTTTATTGTCTGAACGTTTAATGGCCGGGTTGCATTTAATTAAATTGCCATATTGTTCATAGTCGTCGGCCGTAAAATGCAAATGATGCACACATACTTCCGAGGTAATTTTTTTATCGGCCAACGGAAATAAATTCGTAAACAATTCAAGTTCTTTGGCAGTACTAATATGCAAGATGTGCAAACGGGTATCGTGTTTTTTGGCTAGTTGAATAGCCGTTAACGACGATTCGTAACAGGCCTCAACATCCCGAATAATAGGGTGGTAACGCGCATGATTGATATCAACCCCTTCCTGAAGCAAACGCTCCTTATTTTGATGTACAATAAATTCTTTTTCACAGTGAGTGGCTATGAGCACTTCACTGTCAGCAAATATTTTTTCGAGCGTTATAATATTGTCTACCAACATGCTACCCGTGCTGGAGCCCATAAATATTTTAATACCACAATACCGATTCTTTTGTTTGTTCACCGCCAAAGCATCATCGGCATTCTCGTTCGAAACCCCCATAAAGAAGCTGTAATTCACTGCCGATACATCCGCTGCCCGAGCAAACTTGGCTTCCAAACGCGCTATGTTTAAGGTAGGTGGAACCACATTCGGCATTTCCATAAAGGAGGTAACACCACCTGCGGCGGCGGCTCTCGATTCCGTGGCTATTTCTGCTTTATGGGTTAAGCCCGGCTCCCTAAAATGCACTTGGTCGTCGATGAGGCCGGGTATCAAATACAAGCCTTCGCCATTAATTTCGGTGGCTCCAACCGGTGTGTTCAAATGAGGGGCTATAGCCGAAAAACGACCATTATGCATCGCCACATCCATCACCTGCGTGCTTCCTTCGTTCACAACGTGCACGTTTTTTATTACAAAAAATTCCATAGAGGGTAAATCGAGTTACGAAGGTAAGGCATATCTTTAACCCTTAATTGAACATAATCATGAGATTTTATTGGGTATTATTACTTGCTTTGTTGTGTTGCTCTGAAAGCCTGCTGGCACAATCGGCATTTATTAAACGGCAACAGGAAGACAGTTATTTGATCGATCGCCTCGATATTTTGAATGGCCGTGTATCCGATTCCTTGTTTACATGTTTAAACCCTATGACGTCGCGCGATGTGGTTGAATTTATGGAGCATTACAAACTTGAACACGATTCAACCTTAAGCGCTCAAGAAAAACGATACATTAATAATTATATCAGTCAATACGCTGAATGGTCGAATACCGGTATATCCTTCGACCCATCGAAGAAACCGGTTGCTAAAACCCTGTATAAAAATAAAACCAATTTCCTTCATTTCGAAAAAGATGGCAATTTGTTTGTTTTAAACCCTGTGTTGGCTTACCAGCAAATGGTTGAAACAGGTATCACAAACCAAAATTTATTTGTAAATGTTCGCGGTGTGGAAGCCCGTGGACACCTTCACAAACGAATTGGCTTTTATACTCACGTTACCGAAGTGCAAGAACGAGGACCTCAACATCACCAGAATTTCGTTATTAATAATGAAGCTGTTCCCGGTGCCGATCATTATCGCCGTTTTAAAATTGAAAAGCCCGGTGTTGCCAGCGATTTCGCCTATGCGTCTGGTTATATTGATGCCGAAGTCATGAAGGATGTTATTCATGTTACATTCGGGCAAGATCGTTTTCAATATGGCGATGGGTATCGTAGTTTGCAACTCGGCGATTTCGGTGCCAACTATTTATTCCTAAAAGCAAATACCCGCATTTGGAAAGTAAACTACCAAAATTTGTTCATGGAACTACTGCCCCAATCGGTGCATTATTCCGACGATAGCTTGTATCCTAAGAAGTATGCCGCTATGCATCATTTGAGTATCAACCCCACAAAATGGTTGAATATTGGTGTGTTCGAAAGCATTATTTTTTCCCGACAAAATTCGTTTGCCTTAAACTACCTAAACCCCGTTATTTTTTATCGGGTGGTTGAATTGTATAATGGTAGTCCCGATAATGCCAACGTAGGCTTGAATTTTAAAATCAACCCCGGTATTAAAACGGTATTTTATGGTCAGTTCATGCTCGACGAATTTCGTTTGTCGCGTATACGTGGTGGCGAAAAATGGTGGGGCAATAAATATGCCTTTCAGTTAGGGGCTAAAATGGCCGATCCGTTTGGTATCAAAAACATGGTTGTTCAAGTGGAAGGAAACTTAATTCGTCCATACACCTATGCCCGCGATTCGGTATCGAATTATACCCATTACAATCAGGCATTAGCGCATCCGTATGGGGCTAATTTAGTGGAAGCTAGTTTAATTATTCGCTACCAACCTAAAGACAAATGGTATTTGAGTGCCAAAGCATTTTATAACAAACAAGGCCGCGATACCATGTCGAAAGTTTCTTTCGGCGGGAATCCGTTCATCGATTACGATAAACGCTCCGGCGAATATGGTATTGGTATGTTTAACGGGTCTCCTAGTCGCGTAATATTTGGGAATGTTAACGCAGCCTACGAAGTTCGCGAAAATCTTTATGTGGATATGGGCTTAAATTTCCGTTCCGAAAAAGCATCACACCCCAAAAATCCTACCTTTTCGAGTGTACAAGTCTATACCGGTTTTCGCTTGAACTATACCCGTCGCCAGTTCGATTATTAATACCCACTTTCCTAAACGTTTAAATTACTCGCAACCATGTCGTACAACTTAAGTGCATTGTCGGGCCGAAAAGGATTAGAAGAAAATCTCTTTGAACAATTAGGTCGCGCCGCTACTGAAACAGGTACTGTTTCGGTAGCCGATACCGAACGCTTGGCGGAAGAGTTTTTGATGGGGAAAGCCAATACCTTGGGGGCGGCTTCGTTTTACGATTTTACCCGCGAAGAAAATAGAGGTAAAGAAGCCTATGTTTGTCGGGGGACTGCCTGCCTTTGCGCCGGTAAGCAAGATGAGGTTGAAGCAACGTTGAAAGCCAGCTTGGGCAACAATGCTGTAGGGTCTGCCTATTGTTTAGGTCGTTGTCACGAAAACAAAGCCTTTTTATACAAAGGCCAAAACTTTTCTGGGCAGGCTATTGATCGCTTTACTGAAATTCAACAAGCCAATGCAAGCGATCGTGCGGCCATCACCGATTCCTATTGCGTAGATGCTATTGGAAAAAGAGTACTCACTAGCGAACCCGACGATATAAATGTTTATTATACTTTGTTGTTCGATTGTTTAAAACAATCGCCCGAAGACTTATTATCTGAATTGCAAACATCCGGTTTGCGCGGTCGAGGTGGGGCGGGGTTCCCAACTGCCTTTAAATTAGATAGCTGTCGAAAAACACCTTCCGATACCAAGTTTATTGTGTGCAATGCCGATGAAGGCGACCCGGGCGCATACAGCGATCGCTATTTATTGGAGCATCAAATTCATCGGGTGCTATTAGGTATGATGTTAGCCGGCTATATAACAGGCGCGCAATATGGTGTGGTATATATTCGTGGCGAATACCCCGAAAGCATACAGGTTTGCAACCAAGCCATTCAAAATTTACACGAACAACATTTGTTAGGCAATAATATTGGTGGAACTACCTTCTCTTTTCAATTCAAGGTGATTCATGCACAAGGCGCCTACATTTGTGGCGAAGAAACGGCTTTGCTTTCTTCTATCGAAGGCCAACGCCCCGAAGTACGCGTGCGCCCACCTTATCCGGCCCAAGTAGGTTTATTCAATAAGCCTACCGTGGTAAGTAATGTAGAAACCTTAGCGTGTATTCCATTTATTTTGAAAGAAGGAGGTGTTGCTTTTGCCGCCATTGGCGAGGGGAAATCGACAGGCACCAAATTGGTATCCTTAGACAGCTTTTTCAATAAGCCGGGTATTTACGAAGTGCCTATGGGTACACCCTTGTCGGTTGTATTCAACCAACTTGGGGGTGGATTTACCCAAGCGGTAAAAGCCCTGCACATCGGCGGTCCACTCGGTGGCTTGGTGCCTACCCATCGCATCCCCGATTTAGTATTGAGTTTTGAATCGTTTCAGCAAAACGGATTCTTAATGGGGCATGCCTCGGTTGTTTGTATTCCCGAGTCGTTCCCTTTAGTAAAGTACCTTCATCATTTGTTCGAGTTTACGGCCCACGAAAGCTGTGGTAAATGTTTTCCGTGTCGATTGGGCAGTACACGTGGTAAAGAATTGTTCGAAAAAGCTATCAATGAAGGATATCAAATTGATGAAACCTTGCTGAACGATTTACTTGAAACGATGGAAATAGGTTCGCTTTGTGCGTTAGGTGGCGGCTTACCCTTGCCGGTTAAAAATGCCTTGCATTATTTTAAACCAGAACTACAAGCGTATTTGTCTTAGGCCTTCTGAAGCAAACAAACTGCATGCGCAGTTACACCTTCTTCGCGACCAACAAAGCCCATCTTTTCGGTTGTTGTGGCTTTAATCGACACACAATCTAACTCAATACCCAAGCAATCGGCAATGCACGCTTGCATGGCGGGTACATGAGGTTTAATTTTAGGTTGCTCTAAACAAAGGGTGCTATCTATATTCATGATTGCATAACCCTTCTCGCGAATAATGTCGGCACACCGACGCAATAATATTTTACTATCTATGTTTTTGTAGGCAGCATCGGTATCCGGAAAGTGGGTGCCAATATCGCCTGCCGCTACAGCACCTAACAAAGCGTCGCAAATGGCATGCAACAATACATCGGCATCCGAATGCCCTAAAGCGCCTTTGTAATGAGCCAATTCAATGCCCCCTAACCAAAATGGACGCCCCTCAACCAATTGATGAAAATCGATACCGTATCCAATTTTAAACATAGTAATTTATTTTACAAAACAAAAAAAGCTATTGCAACAATAGCTTTTTTTTAAGGTGAATCAGTTGATATTATTTCTCGTCACGTTCGTCTTTCTTATCGTCTTTGCTGTCGTCTTTCTTATCGCTTTTCTTGCTCTTACCATCTTTGCCATACAATACTTTATTCAAGTCGTCGAACTCAAACAACAACGAGAAACGTAAGGTGTTGGAAAGCGGATTGCGGTTGATACCGGCACCCGACGGAATGATGTAAGCAAAGTTGATGCCAAAAACACTGTATTTAACACCGGCGCCAACGCTTAAATAACGACGGTCGCCTTTATAACGACTTTCATAAAAATACCCCGCACGAGCAAAGAACTGATTTTGATAGGCATATTCAGCACCTAAACTCATCATTACTTCTTGTAGTTCTTCTCTGAAACCTCCGGGGGCATCGTTGAATGAACCAAATACACCGCTCATCAAGCTCTTATTATAGGGGTACGATTGAATACCATTGCTGTCAATTAACGGCGAAGGCACTAAAAGCTTGTTGAAGTCGAGCGCAAAAGTTAATTTGTTGAATTCATCAATACTATAACTATAAGCAGCACCAATACCTAAATTCGTTGGAATAAAATCTTTACGATCGTTGGTATACGAAACTTTAGAACCCAAATTAGTTATAACAGCCCCTAAGTTAAACCGTGAACCCTGGCCTGTTTGGTCGTTGTAGTTAATGTCTTTGGTGTAAAACATACCGAAGTCTACCGCAAACGATTTGCCCGGCTTGAAGGTGGAACCACCCTGATTAGCATTGGCGGCACCATTAATAATATTCGAATTGATGAATTTACCGGTTAAACCTATCGATAGATTCTCCGACAACTTGCGCGAATAACCTAAATCGAATGCGTACTCCCGGGGTTGACCTGTACCAATACGCGTGGCATTGTAATCGGTAAAATCAATGTTACCCATCGAAAAATAACGAAGACTAGCGCTTACCGCTTGATTCTTGTCGTCGTCATTACCAAATTTTACATAGCCCGACATATAAGCCAAGAAAATATCTGGAACAAGATCGCGAAGCCAAGGTGTATACGTCAAGGATGCACCAACTTCTTTGTCGGCCATGGCCAACTTCGATACATTCCAAAATTGCGCATTGGCATCGGGCGAAATGGCGATACCAACATCCCCCATGCCCCCTGAACGGGCATCCGGACAAATGCGCATAAAGGGTACAGCGGTTGTGATGGTGTTGTAGGAATTGCTTCCGTCCAAATTTGTTTGCGCGTTGGCGACGTTAGCTGACATAGCTATAACGGCCAATAAGAACAGCGAGATTTTTTTTACAAACATTATGTAGTACTTAGATGACGTTGAATTCAATCCGATAGGCAAAAATGAACAATTAATGAAGAGCGAAGATACGTTTTTTATATGATTTTAGCGCAAAATGACTAGTTTTTCGAGTTTTGTAGCTTGAAGTCCACCCGCCGAGCGAACATTGATTTTGTACAAATAAACGCCATTCCCCAATCGGTCGCCCCATTCATCGCGCCCGTCCCAAACAATATCATCAACCCGGGTGCCTGAACTGATGCGTTGTTCATGAATTCTTCGCACCACCTTCCCGGTAACGGTATAAATGGTGATATCCACTTGCAACAACTGGTTAGGCAGGTTGTGCTCAAACATAAATTGCGTTCGGGTTGAGAAAGGATTGGGGTAATTGTATACTTTATCAAGCTTTCCCTCACGCGTATTACTCACCACAAAGTTTAAACGGGCCTCGTTCGAATTATTGAAAACATCCCATGCCTTAATAACGGCCGTGTGCGGACCCTCACTCAGGTTATTCAACGGAAACCGAACTTGTCCCGACTGAAACTCGTCTAAATTGGATTCGTAAAACTGATTCAGAACATAGGTTTTTTGCACATCACCATCCAATTGAACGGTGATATCGTGACCAATAGAATTCCCCGTATAATTAATACCATTCGAATCGAATAATTTAACCAACAAGGTTGAATTAGGCGTGGTGATGCCCCCGTCTACAAAACGTTCCGAATTTAAATAAGGCTTAATAACCGGTCCGGTTTGATCGGTACTCGGATTGGCCGAACTACCTCCAACCCAAATGCCTTGGTCGAAACCAGTCCCATCTTCTGTATCGTTTTGTACGTAATAACTAATTTTACCTCGCCCAATACTGTAATTGATGTCTTTGGGTACCACAAACGTCAAACTAAAACGCCCATTGCTTACAGTGGCTTTGCCTTTATACAAGGCATTGTTTTGCAAAACATAGGTTCGAAGCGGACTTGTTGCTGTATTTTGAAGGGTGTTCTGATTGCGGGGCTTATCGAATAATGTAACCGAAACTACGCCATTATAGTTCGATAAAAATTGACCTTGCGCATTGTTGATGTGCCCACTAATGGTGTATTTGCCTAAGGCGTTTAAGGTGTCGTAAGCGGTTTGTACCGAAACACCATTAATGCTATCGGTAACTACACGGTGTTTCGGAAACGACAAGGGCAATGCAGGGTCGCCCAATAAAGCAAACTTCCTGAAATTAGACCCGGCATATTCATCGATACTATTTACATACCGTAAATTCTTCGATAAACGATAGGCATCCCCCATACTCGGATTCTTTCCATTGGTCATTGGCTTGAAACCAGCAATCATGTAATTTAAATTCATGATGCGGTTCTGGTCGGCATACACCAATTGGGTAGTGGTCATTAATCCGATGGCACCACCATCGGGTTTGCGCAACAGAATTTCGCCAGCCGATTGAATGGCCGGATTATCGAATGGCGCAAAGTCGCAAGTAGCAGTTATAAAGAGAGGAAGCTTATTCAGATTATTTAAATCGTTGATATCGTCCATCGAAAAAATGCGTTCTTCACACCAACCTAATGGTCCACCATGCCCATTATAATTCATCAACAAGGAGCCATTGTACAAATTAGCTACCAAGGCCTTGTTGGCATCGGGGGCGCGAGGCCCGGCGGGCGTAGCTTGCAAAGTAAAGGCATCTACATAAAATTTGTAGTTGTTATAAACTGGCAGGGAATCGCGCGCATAGCTGGCCATGATCTCTGCATCATCTAGATGGATGGCGCCATCCCCATCATCGGCAGCAAACGATAAGGTGTTTTTCCAAGGGCCAAACGAAGCAGCGCTATCGTAAATTTTTATTTTATTTAAGATAGCCTGAGCTTGGCTTACGGTACTCACCGTTAAACGACCAATGCCAATATCCAAGGTGTTGATATGCAAAAAATCGTAGTTGTTGATGTTTTCATCATCATCTAAAAACCCAAAAAAATCGTCGGTGCAATAACTCAAGGTTTTGTTGCTACTCTCGTTAGTTTCATAGGTAGGTACAAAATTCGTGTTGTTGGCAATTCGGTCTTTATAATCGTACGAAGCATCGCCTAAAAACAATACTTGCTCGGGCATATTGGCAAGTCCGCCTTTATCGTACAACATCTTAATAAAATCGCGCAAGGCACTCACATCTTGTGTGCCCGACGAAAATTCATTGTATATCTGTTGAGGTGTAACAATAAGCGATTGCATACCCCGTTTGCGAGCATGGTGTTGTGCCAATTGTTCGGCTACCGATTGAAAGGTGGGGTGTGTAATGATGATGTATTGGGTGCTGCCTAAGGCATGTAAATCCTGATTCGGCACAGCCCCCGAAAATTGCGGGTTGGTACAGGCGGTTATATCGAAGGCGGCATACTGTTTCAAGGTAGTGGCTTCGCGATTAAATTGAATTACATTACCATTAAATTGCCCCGAAATTTGAATGGGTTTCAACGGATTACTAATGTCCCAAATCTGGGTATTCGCATTGGCATTGCCCACATTGAAACGAGCCACTTTTCCAATACCTACACTGTTTGCATCCGAAAATGTAAAAAAGCTGCTAGACAGTTGAAGTTTGCGTCGCAAGTTTATTTCCAAGAAATCTAAGAAGCCGGCTGCAGAGCTACTTCCTAAATTCATTTGAATGGTGATGTTGAACGGAGATCCATCGAGGGTAGTTGTTGAGCTATTGTCGTTGATGCGCACAACAGGTTGCGAAAAAATGGGTGGGTTCGGCTGAAACAAAGGGGCATGCAACAGGGTGTTGTTCAACGAAACCGACATTTGACTTACACCGGTAGCTGAATTCACCCCTAAACGAGTACGCACCACGGCCGGCGAATTGGGAACAATATCGTTTGCTGGAATTGGATAAGTTCGGGTTAAATATCGCCCGGGCAAATTGCTGAATTCGTCGCCCCACCAATCCTTGCCATATTTACCCAAATTGGCAGAATCTTTGTTGTAGTAATAAAAATAATCGTACGCGCTTACATCTTCATTGTATGTAGCCGCCGAAGCCTCTAACGGGATGCGTAATCCATTTGTACCATCTACTTGTAAAAAATAAGCGCTTACATCGCTATAGGGGTTGTTTGCATGCGTAAATCGTTTATTCAAGCTATCGAATTGTATGCGATGCGGCCCCGAGGCATAAAACAAAAAGTAGTCGCCGGGATTCATTACCCCATCACCACCATCGAAAACAACCATGGGGTTTTCAACGAGGTCGTCGGCTCGAGGTATTGCATTGTCTTCCGAAAGCGCTTGACCCCCATTACCAAACAAACGAAAGGAACTGCTCGGTCGCGATAAAGGCTCAATGCCTGTATTGTTTTTTATAAACGCATAATCTATCTTGTATACACCACTTGCCGGTACTTGTAAGCGGTAAAATTGGCCAACCGATAATACCGAATGATCGGCGTATACACGGCTTCCACTGGTTTTCGCTAAAGCAATATCGTTTTCTTTAAGGTTTATGGTATAAGAAACCACATGCTGTATCGAATTGGGGCCGGTGCGGATGTACTGTGGCACCAAGATATAGGCAATTGCTTGTTTGCGCTCTCGGCTAATAAATACTTTCGGAGTAAGCTCGCTGGGTATATCCCATTGTTGCGCAGATGCAGGCAAGCTGGCGTTTTCGGTTTTTACATCGCTTAAACTAACCTGCGGTAAGGCATACCCATTAAGCATGCGTTTTTCAATACGGTACAATGCCGGCGCTGCCTGGGGCGTTGTAGTGTTCAATAATTCCCTTGAGGGCATCAATGCCCGTTCTTGGGATTGCACATCACCACAAAGCATAAACCCTAACAAAAACAATGGTGTAAAAACGTTCCGCATAGCCATATATCCAAGAAAGTCAAAGATACGATATAGCTCGTCCTTAACCGTCAAGCTATTTAACGTCGAACAACCCTGTTTTATTGTATTTATTCGTCTTTAGTCCCGTTTAAAGGATGAAGCGTCACTTTTATTTTTTGTAATCGGCGTTTATCGAGTTGGAT
Source organism: Chitinophagaceae bacterium (assembly GCA_044349815.1). GTDB lineage: Bacteria > Bacteroidota > Bacteroidia > Chitinophagales > Chitinophagaceae > OLB11. The sequence goes on from JBIKQE010000036.1 coordinate 12,834, forward strand.
AACCCGAAATTCGAAGTGTTCAAACCGATAAACATCCGCCGTTGTGGGGAATTTACCTGCAATTTCTAATACCAAACCGGCCAATGAATCGCTCTCACCACGAACATCTTCAAACAATTCAGTGGGTACCGCCAATACTTTACATAAATCGTTAATCAGCGTTTTCCCCTCAAAAATATAATTGGCATCATCTATTTTCTTCATCACAATCTCATCATCGTCAAATTCATCGCGGATGTCGCCAATAATCTCTTCCATAATGTCTTCGAGTGTCACCAAGCCCGATGTGCCACCAAATTCATCCACTACTATGGCCATATGAATCCGCTTTTGTTGGAATTCATGCAGTAAATCTTCTATTAATTTCGATTCATGAACAAAATAAGCCGGCCGAATAAGGCTATGCCAATCGCTGCTGTTTTGCGACGAAAAACTCAACAAGTCTTTAGTATA
>JBIKQE010000231.1:0-3709 GCA_044349815.1 Chitinophagaceae bacterium
CCAACGCTAACCCATCGTCAATTTGTTTGGGCGGCTCATCGCAATTAAGTGCAACGGGCGGTACAACATACGCTTGGCAACCGGGCAATTTAACGGGTTCGCCATTGGTAACACCAAGTGTAACCACTACGTATACGGTAACTGTTACCAATGCGAACGGATGCGTTAATACTGCAACACAAACGGTAGTTGTAAATTCATTGCCTGTTGTAAACGTATCGGCTAATCCAACGTCAATTTGTGTTGGCGCATCGTCGCAGTTAAGTGCAAGCGGTGGAACATCCTATACATGGCAACCGGGTAATTTAACAGGTACGCCCTTGGTTTCTCCCACGGCTAATACCACATACACTGTAACAGTAACGAATGCGAATGGATGTACCAATACAGCCACACAAACAATTCAAGTTAATGGGCTACCCACAATCAATGCAACAGCTAATCCATCCTCTATATGCCTTGGCAGCTCTTCGCAATTGAATGCAAGCGGTGGAATTAATTATACATGGCAACCTGGCAACTTGATTGGTGCTCCTGTTGTAAGCCCTGGTTCAACTAGCATTTATACGGTTACAGCAACCAATGCCAATGGCTGTTCGAATACAACCACATTGAGCCTTATTGTGAATCCGTTACCATCAATAACGTCTACCCCCAGTCCGGCTACGATTTGTGGTGGTGGTAGTTCCATATTGAATGCAAGTGGAGCAGTAAGTTATATCTGGCAACCGGGTAATTTAATTGGGAATCCATCTGTTTCTCCCACTGTCAATACTGGGTACACCGTAACCGGAACGGATATAAACGGATGTTCGAATACAACTTCAGTACAAGTTGCAGTTGCTTCAAATCCGGTGGTTATTGCACAGGCTAATCCAAGTGAAATTTGTGTTGGCGGGGGCTCTGTTTTACAAGGTATAGGAGCCCTTAGTTATTTTTGGGTGCCCGGTAATATTTTTGGCAGTCCCATGTTATTCCCTACTACCAACACAACCTATACGGTAACGGGGACAGCGGCTAACGGATGCACAGCTACTTCGGTAGTTGCGGTGAATGTGGTACCTCCGCCAACTATTGTTCAAAACCCGTCCAATCAAGTTTCGTATAACGGCAATACTGTTCAGTTCAGTGTTCAAAGTAGTTATCCTAATGTAAGCTATCAATGGCAACGTAATTACGGGTTAGGATTCCAAAATCTTACCAACTTTAATCAATTCAGTGGCGTTACCACGGCCACGTTAACGGTGTCTAATTTAACCCAAGCCAACAACGGAAATTTGTTCCGATGTCAGGTGAGTTTACCCGGTTGTTTGGTTATGTCGGCGGAAGCCTCATTAAAAGTGGATTATGCTTTAGGGGTGAATCAAACCAATAGCAATACAGCGGTTTCTGTTTACCCCAATCCGGCGAATACGACACTCCATATCCACACCGAGCAAGAGGCGCTGGGTAGTCAATTGCAACTCCGCGATTTATCGGGACGCGTTTGCTATACACAAACCTTAGACAATGAAAATACCGACATTCCAGTTGCTACATGGGCAAGAGGATTGTATATGCTTCATATAATTTCCGATAAAGGAAATTGGGTGTATCGGATTGTGTTGAGCGATTAATATTGTACGTACTAAATTAAATTACAACGCCCCTCAACCGAGGGGCGTTAATGTTTATTTTTTTAGACAGTTGCGACTTTAGAGAAAAGTAATCGTGCAATCTTATAATCTTATAATCGTGTAATCGTGATATCGTCTAATCGTGTTGCGCTTTCTTCTTCAACCACTCTTCCTTCAACACCTTTGGGTCCATGTGTACAATCTGATTGTCGCGCATAATCACTACCACCGAATTCTTCATGATTTTATAATCCAACATGCGCTCGTACGCTAAATCCAACCCTTTTTTTAGGGTGATTAAAAACTCGTTGTTTGTTTTTAATTGGCTCATACCAAGCTTTTTAGAGTATTCCAAATGATATCATTTTGTATTTCCCAACTGTTGTTCCCTTTTTGGGAAGCAATGGGATCCATCAAACCATCGGAATTGTCGAACAAAAGTACATTATTAGTATTTAATACCGCAACAACTCACCCATCGCCACCGCCACTTTCTCCGCACTCGGTAATACCACAGCTTCCAATAAAACATTCATCGGAATCGCCGGAACATCGGCGGCGCCCATAGTTTTTACGGGTGCATCCAATTGATAAAAACATTGTTGTTGAATCCTACACGCTATCGCTTCGGCAAAGGAATTACGCAATTGCTCTTCCGTCAACACCATGCATTTGCCGTGGCGTTTTACGGTCGTCATAATCAGTTCTTCATCTAATGGATACAAGGTGCGAATATCAATTATTTCAATCTGTCCGGGGTATTGCATGGCCGCTTGCTTGGCCCAATACACGCCCATACCATACGTAATCACCGCCATCGATTCGCCGCCATCAATCGCATCGTCCGACGCCGCCAATACCACCCGTCCTTTTCCAAACGGTAAAATATAATCGGCCGAAGGCTCAATGGTTTTCGCTTCATCGGTGCCGGGCACTTTGCTCCAATACAAGCCTTTATGCTCCAACATCACCACCGGATTCGGGTCGTAATACGCGGCTTTCAACAGGCCTTTCAAATCGGCCGCATTGCTGGGGTAGGCCACTTTAATGCCTTTGATATTCGCCAACATACTTTCTACACTGCCGCTATGATAGGGTCCGCCGCCACCATACGCGCCAATCGGCACACGCAAAATCATACTCACCGGAAACTTCCCACACGTTAAATAATTCGATTTCGAAATTTCCGTCACCAATTGATTGATACCCGGATAAATATAATCGGCAAACTGAACCTCCACAATCGGCTTCAAGCCCAAGGCACTCAAGCCCACCGTGGAACCAATAATATACGCTTCCTGAATGGCGGTATTAAACACACGGTCATCGCCAAATTTATCGGCCAAGGTAGCCGCTTCGCGAAACACCCCACCAAGGCGCTTCCCTACATCTTGTCCAAAAAATAAACACTCCGGATGCTTCCGCATCAACTCCTCAATGGCATGCAAGGCCGCATCCACCATCACCACTTTTTCGCCACCCGCCGGCATGCGCTCACCTTGTTCTTCGGTTATGGAACATGGCGCAAACACGTGCGTTAACGCCGAACTCGCTTCCGGTTCAGGCGAGGCTACCGCGCGTTCAAATTCAGTCAACACAAAGTCTTTTTCTTCGGCGTCAATCGCGTTCAATTGGTCTTCGGATACGCCCATTTGCAATAAGCGGTTGCGCAATTTCGGACCGGGATCATTGACGCCATGTTTCGCTAAATCCTCGTCGGTGCGGTACCATTCTTTGCGCACCCCACTGGTATGATGTCCCAACAAAGGCACTTTAGCGTGGACCAAAATCGGTTTACGGTGTTCACGCACATAATGAATGGCATTTTCCATGCACGTATAACTCGCTTCAAAATCGGAGCCATCCACTTGCAAGCGTTCAATACCTTTAAAGCCGGCAATAAATTCGTAGGCATTCATACTGCGGGCTTCATCGCTACTCACGCTAATGCCCCAGTCGTTGTCTTCCACTAAATAAATAATGGGCAATTGCTTCAAGGCCGCAAACTGAAACGCTTCGCTCACTTCGCCTTCGGTTATACTGCCGTCGCCAAAGCAACAAACCACCACGGGTTTTTCATCGACACCTTGTTT
>JBIKQE010000232.1:0-3707 GCA_044349815.1 Chitinophagaceae bacterium
GTCAACAACAACAACCCTTCCGAATGAAAATCCAATCGACCAATGGCGTGGGTTCCTTCGGGAAATGAAAACGACAAATCGCCCAACATGGGTGCCTCGGTGGGCCCAATAAATTGCGACAACATCTGGTACGGTTTATGAACCACAAAATAGCGATGACCACTCGGCATAGACTGCAAAAATGCCGCCTTTCAGGTAAACTAAATAATTAAAAAATAAGAATGACCTTTGTAGCATGCAACTTAAATCAGCTTTTATTCTTTTACTCTTGCTCCGTGCAAGCAATTTATGGGCGCAACCCCTGCAACCCGGCTTTCAACGCAACGAGTTATACGAACTCTTATGTATTTCAGCACGCACCGGAAGCGGCGCCTCGTATATCGAAGGCGTTAATGCCGTGCCTTCACCCAAAACCTTTCAACTAAAATACCGCTCACCCGAAATAGGCTTGTTGAACTTGTGGGAACTTTGGTGCGATAAAAATAAACACGCCGTCATCAGCATACGGGGTACCGTCCCCAAAATGGAAAGTTGGCTCGTGAACTTCCATGCCGCGATGGTACCGGCCAAAGGCACTACCCAACCTTGCGATAATATGAAATTAGACTACGATCTGTCGGAACACCCACAAGCCGCCGTGCACGTTGGCTGGCTCAACAGCATGTTGTTGTTGGAACAAGACATGCACCCCAAAATAGATTCCTTGTACAAAACCGGGTGCCGCGATATCTACATCACCGGCCACAGTCAAGGCGGTGGTATTGCTTATTTACTCACGGCCTTTTTACGCCGGCAACAAGTATTGGGTAAACTCCCCAAGGATATCCGCATCAAAACGTATTGCACCGCCGCCCCCAAACCAGGGAACTTGTACTTCGCCTACAGTTACGAATTAGCCACCCAAGCGGGTTGGGCTTACAACGTAGTGAATGCCGACGATTGGATTCCTGAAATGCCCTTCTCCATTCAAACCACCACCGATTTGAACCCCGTTAATCCATTTCCTTACGCCAAGGGCATGATTAAAAAACAAAAATTCCCGCAACGTATGGTGCTGAAACACATTTACAATAACTTGGAAAAATACCCCCGCAAAGCGCAACACCAATACGAACGTTGGCTTGGAAATAGTATGGGAAAAGTAACCCGCAAAAAAATGAAAGGGTACGAAACCGGCCCCTATACCCACAGCAATCATTTTGTTCGCACAGGGGCCTATTATGTATTACAACCCACCGAGGCGTATTACAAAGCGTATCCGAAATACGATAAAGATATTTTTATCCATCATTACCATCATCCGTATTTGTTTTTACTCGATTCCACTACCGTTAAAAAAACCAACGGACTCTAGCATTTGGTTATTCGCCATTCGCGTTATACTTTTCAACCTTTAATCAAGTAAATTATGGAACGATTTCACGGACTCATTGGCATGGTACTGATTTTAGGTATTGCCTTTTTATTTTCCAATAACCGTAAAAAAATAAACTACCGATTAGTAGCAAGTGGCTTGGCCTTGCAATTGTTATTGGCCTTGCTTATTTTAAAAGTGGGCGCCGTTCGTGCCATATTCCAATGGCTCGGCCATCAAATGACGCATATCGAAGCCTTTGCCAAACAAGGGGCCGCCTTTGTGTATGGCGGCATCATGACGCAAGATGCCCTCGGCAATACAGTCCCCTATCGTGCCGAAGCGCCCGGTGTTTTTATTTTCGGCTTTAGTGTGTTGGCCACCATCATTTTAGTGTGTGTGATTGTAGCGGTATTGTATCATTTCCATATCATGCAATTCATTGTAAAATGGTTGGGACGCGCCATGAATACCGTGATGCGCGTGAGTGGTGCCGAAGCCTTGAGCAATGTGGCGAGTGCCTTCGTTGGACAAGTAGAAGCCCAAGTAATGATTCGTCCGTATTTGAAAAACATGACCAAAAGCGAACTCCTTGCTAGTATGAGCGGTAGTCTCGCGTGCATTGCCGGCGGTATTTTAGTGGTATATGTGAGCTTCGGGGCTAAAGCTGAATACTTACTCGCCGCCAGTTTAATGGCCGCTCCGGGCGCACTCGTAATTTCAAAAATCGTATTTCCCGAAACCGAAGAAAGCGAAACGATGGGTAAAGTAAAACTCGACGTTAAATCGCCTTATGGCAATGTGGTGGATGCTATCAGTCACGGTGCCGCCGACGGTATGAAAATATCGATTAATGTTATTGCCATGCTCATTGGATTTATCGGACTCATTGCGTTGGTGAATTTCTTGCTGATGAAAGCCGGTGGTGCCATGCATTTAAGTGTACCCCTCACCCTCGATGTTATTTTCGCCAAATTGTTTTACCCTATGGCCTGGGCGATGGGTGTGCCGGCACAAGATTTGAATAATGTGTCTACCCTACTCGGACAAAAACTCGTGATCAATGAATTTGTGGCCTTCTCGAATATGACCGCCAACCCCGCCATCAGTACCGGCGCCTTGCCCTTGCTTACCGAAAAAGGCTTGATGATTGCCAGCTTCGCCATTTGTGGTTTTGCCAATTTCTCGTCGGTAGGTATTCAACTCGGTGGTATTGGCACCATGATTCCTGAACGCCGTTCCGAACTTGCCCAACTCGGTATGCGCGCCCTCTTGTGCGGCACCTTAGCCTCGTATATGTCGGCCACCTTGGCCGGAATTATTATGTAATATGCTGAACCCGTCCGACCATATTGTTATTACCGGCGCCGCCGGCTTCATTGCCTCCATTGTAGCTGAGCAACTCAATGTGCGCGGTTTTCATCAACTCACCTTGGTGGACGATTTTTCGCGTGCCGACAAAGCGAGCAATCACGAACACCTGCAATGCCGACAAAAAATTCATCGGAACGATTTTATGGCATGGGCGCAAGACCAACACGATATTAAAACCATCATTCATTTAGGGGCGCGTACCGACACCACCGAAATGAATTATGAAATTCATAAAGCACTGAACCTCGATTATTCCAAAGCGGTTTGGATGTATTGTACTGAGCGCCAAATACCCTTGTTGTATGCATCTTCGGCGGCAACGTATGGCAATGGTGAACAGGGTTATTCCGACACCCTTGCCGATATTTCCTTGTTGCACCCCTTGAATCCGTACGGACAATCGAAGCACGATTTTGATGTGTGGGCCTTGCAACAAAGCAATACACCGCCACATTGGTACGGACTCAAATTCTTCAATGTGTATGGTCCGCACGAAAGCCACAAAGGCCGCATGGCGTCGGTTATTTTTCATACCTTTCATCACATCAAGCAACATGGCAACATGAAGTTGTTTCGTTCGCACCGCGAAGGCATTGCCGATGGGGAACAACAGCGCGATTTTATTTACGTGTTCGATGTGGCCAATATGTTGTGGTGGATGGCCCAACACCACCCCGCCAATGGCTTGTACAACATTGGCACCGGGAAAGCGGCCTCGTTCAACGCCTTGGCTCACGGGGTTTTCGAAGCCCTCAACCTCGCCCCTAACATCGAATACATCGATACGCCCATCGACATTCGCGAGAAATATCAATACTTCACCGAAGCCAACATGAAGCGCTTACACACAGCCGGCTACAACCAACCGCTCTTCGATATCCGAAGTGGCTGCCTCGATTATGTCCGCAACTATTTGATGTAATTTTTTTGAAGCCCGGCTTTTTCTCTTTCTTCAACGATCGTCCCGCTTTTCGCCGCT
>JBIKQE010000233.1:0-3704 GCA_044349815.1 Chitinophagaceae bacterium
GGAATTGCGCCACCAATTCGTCCATCGAAAACACTTCTTGTTCAGCGCCGCTGTTCCATCCCAACAAGGCCAATAAATTCACGAAGGCTTCGGGTATAAAGCCCATCTCGCGAAAGCCTTGATGTTGCTCGTTCGAAGCGGGGTCGGTCCAGGTTAAGGGAAACACCGGAAAGCCCAAACGTTGTCCATCGCGTTTGCTGAGTTTGCCGTGACCATCGGGTTTTAAAATCAAGGGCAAATGAGCCCACGAAGGCATCGAATCTTTCCAACCTAAATAGTCCCACAATTTGATGTGCACCGGCGCCGAAGGCAACCATTCTTCGCCGCGAAAAGCGTGGGTGATGTTCATTAAATAATCGTCTACCACCACCGCCAAATGATAGGTCGGCATGCCATCGGCTTTCAGTAATACTTTATCGTCGCAGAGGCCGGGTTCAAATTCAATATGGCCACGAATCATGTCGGTGAAGGCAATGGTTTCTTCGGCGGGCATGGCAATCCGAATTACATAGGGTGTGCCGGCTTGCAACAAGGCATCTACCTCGCCGCTCGATAACGTTAAGGAATTGCGTAAGCTGCCGCGCGTGCGGTGGTCGTATTGAAACGTGGCGTGTTCGTTCACGCTTTTGGCGGCGGCGCGAAGGGCCTCCAATTCTTCGGGTGTGTCGAAGGCATAATAGGCATGGCCGGCTTGCACCAATTGCAAGGCATATTGTTTATACAAATCCTTGCGTTCGCTTTGGCGATAGGGCGTGTGCGGACCGCCATGGAATGGACTCTCATCGGGGTGAATGCCACACCACGCCAAGGCATCCTGAATATATTGTTCTGCACCCGGCACGAAGCGGTTTTGATCGGTATCTTCAATCCGCAGCACAAACTGTCCGCCGTGTTGCTTGGCATATAAATAACTGTATAAAGCGGTACGCACGCCCCCCAAGTGGAGGCCGCCGGTTGGACTCGGCGCGAAGCGGGTTCTAACGGTTGTTGGTGTAGACATATTCGGGTGCAAAGATAGTTTTTTTGAAGCGCAACAGCATCATGCTTCGCGGAGCGGTGTGCTTCACGGAGCGGGAATCGGTGTGGGAGCGAGGGGCTTTGCTTCCCCGCTGACTCTCCTGCAAGGGGCTCAGCGGATTCTCATTCTTGAAGTAAAAACGATTCTGCCATGCCGAAGGCATCCTCCGAGTACTCATTTCCTCTGCGAAAAAAACCTCTATGTAACTCTGTGATAAAAATCCTCTCTTTCTTCCACGCTGATTCTCCTGCAAGGGGCTCAGCGGATTTAATTCGTTTTTTCTTAGATAGAGTAAAACGGTTTAGCCATGCCGAAGGCATCCTCCGAGTACTCATTTCCTCTGCGAAAACACCTCTATGTAACTCTGTGATAAAATTCCTCTCTTTCTTCCCCGCTGATTCTCCTGCAAGGGGCTCAGCGGATTCTCATTCTAGGAGTAAAACGATTCTGCCATGCCGAAGGCATCCTCCGAGTACTCATTTCCTCTGCGAAAAAAACCTCTATGTAACTCTGTGATAAAGAAACGCCGTTCATTGTTCGGTTAACCGTTCGAGATGCCAACAGTGTCGAATATCTCTAACCGCCCACTAGCTTCACCATACAATGTTAAAATAAATTAATTACCCTAAGATAGCACATTGTTGCTGTATTTTCGTAGCTCCATGAGGCCCTATTTGGTAAAAACGCCCCGTTTGTTAAAAGCACTGTATAATCAGTGCATTTGGCATATCAACGAGCCCGCCAACAGCGTGTACCTCACCTTCGACGATGGCCCTCACCCCGAAGTAACGCCTTTTGTCCTCGATCAACTCGCCCAATTCAAAGCCAAAGCCACCTTTTTTTGCATCGGTAAAAACGTCGTATCGCACCCCGATATTTTTGAACGCGTGCTGGCCGAAGGCCATGCCGTAGGCAACCATACCCACAATCACCTCAATGGTTGGAAGACGGATAATTTACGCTATTTCCGCAATATCAAAATTGCAGCCCGTCATATTCAAAGTTCCATTTTTCGTCCGCCTTACGGCCGCATCACGTATTCGCAAGCCGAAGGCCTTCAACGCATGAATCCGCACATGAAAATTATTATGTGGGATGTATTGAGCGGCGATTTCGATACCGAATTAAGTGGCGAAGCTTGTTTACAAAATGTGATTGATTCAGCGAAGCCCGGCTCCATTGTGGTCTTTCACGACAGTCAAAAAGCCTTTGCCCGTTTGGAATATGCCTTGCCTCGTTTTCTGGCGCATTGCCGCGAACAAGGTTGGAATTTGAAGAAATTGAATATGTAATGTTGATTGATACCCACACCCATTTATACGACGAGAAATTCAATCCCGACCGTGAGGCAATGATAGCCCGTGCCCAAGCTTTGGGCGTGCAACGTTTTTATATTCCCAATTGTGCCATGGAAACCGTACCCGGTATGTTGGCCGTGGAAGCGCAATACCCCGGTGTTTGTTTTGCTACAATCGGGTTGCATCCGTGTTATGTAAAAGACGATTACAAAACTGAATTGGCGCACATGGAAGACTGGCTCGAACGCCGCGATTTTGTGGCCATTGGCGAAATAGGCTTGGATTATTATTGGGATAAAACGTTCAAACAAGAACAACACGATGCTTTTCGCACACAAATGCGGTGGGCGGTGGAACGCAATCGGCCTATCATTATACATACCCGCGAGGCCACCGAAGATACTTTGCGCTTGGTGAAGGAATTTGTACCACAAGGAATTCGGGGCGTGTTTCATTGTTTCAGTGGCAGTTACGAAACCGCGCAACAAATTATTCAAATGGGTTTTTATTTAGGCATTGGCGGTGTGGTTACGTATCCTAAAGCCGGCTTGGCCGAGGTGGTGGCGCGTCTCGATATGGCGCATTTGGTATTGGAAACCGATGCCCCGTATTTAGCGCCCGTTCCATTTCGGGGAAAGCGCAATGAGAGCGGCTATGTGGCGCACGTGGCCGAGAAGGTTGCGGACTTAAAAGAGATGTCTGTCCTCGATGTAATGACCCAAACCACACGCAATGCGGTAAAACTTTTCGGCGAATAAAAAAAGAGGGTGTACTTTCGCAACCCACAACAGGAGACGTGTCCGAGTGGTTGAAGGAGCACGCCTGGAAAGTGTGTATACGGGAAACTGTATCGCGAGTTCGAATCTCGCCGTCTCCGCGAATAAAAAGAGAGCCAGCTTTGCTGGCTCTCTTTTTATTCGCCCCTGCTCCCCGGCACTGTTACTGACACTGAAATTCTCCTTCGGTCGGTGTCCTGAGGCTAACCGAGAACTTTTTTCCCCGCAGATTCTCCCGCCTCGGGGAGGCTGCGGGTTGAATGAACAAATAATACCATGCGTTAGAACCATATTTTATACGTTTTACGAAGAATATGTTTACTCCACAACCACCTTCCTCGTTTCCCCATCACACTGCACATAATACACGCCGGGGGGTACACCGCGGATATCCATTTCGTTGCTTTGGGTGCTGCGGATTAATTGCCCCAAGGTATTGTACAAATATTTGCGTTGGTTGGTTTTGTTTTTAACGTTTAAGATACTGTTTGTTGGATTGGGATACACCGCCAAATGATCATCTCCTACTAACACATCCTCAGCAGCTAAAGGCCAACAGGTTTTAGCCCCCAAGCCATAATTGGGCATGCAAGGCGGTGTGCCCATATACGC
>JBIKQE010000234.1:0-3681 GCA_044349815.1 Chitinophagaceae bacterium
GCCATAACAGCAAAAGGGAAAACCCGAATTTATCATGCTGCTTGCGAACCTTATATTCAGCAACTGTGCAGAATGTTGAACCGCATGGGCGCCAGCATCAGTGGCATTGGTTCGAACTTGCTAACCATTGAAGGTGTTGAAACCGATAGCCTGCAAGGTTGCGAGCACACCATTTTGGCCGATATGATTGAGGTGGGTTCGTTTATTGGACTCGCGGCTATGACCTCGGGCGATATAACCATTAAGAACTGCAACGTAAAACATTTAGGTTGCATTCCGGATGTGTTTCAACGTTTGGGCATTACGCTTGAGATAAACAAAGACGATATTCATGTGCCGGCGCAAGACCATTACAAAATACAACGATTCATTACCGGCGATATACTCACCATTTACGATCATCCGTGGCCGGGCTTTACCCCCGATTTATTGAGTATTGCCTTGGTAGTAGCCACACAAGCCAAAGGCACGGTATTGTTCCATCAAAAAATGTTTGAGAGCCGTTTGTTTTTTACCGACAAGCTGATTGATATGGGGGCGCAAATTGTGTTGTGCGATCCGCATCGGGCGGTGGTGGTAGGGCTCGACAAACAATCGCCACTAAAAGGCAATACCATGTCGTCGCCCGATATACGAGCCGGATTGGCTTTGTTGATTGCGGCCTTGTCGGCCCAAGGAAAAAGCATCATTCAAAATGGCGAGCAAATTGATCGGGGCTACGAACGTATCGATGAACGCTTACGGGCTTTGGGTGCCGATATCAAACGCTTGTAATTTGCTTTCTTGTTTAGGGCGCCCATATTTTTTTCGTTTTAATGACCAAGCGTATCCAATAATAATCGCATTTGGTTGATTTCGGTTTTTTTGTTTTTTTTGTAGTACAAAAACAATAACCTATGGAATCTACAAAACGTGCCTGTACCGCGTGCGGAAAAATTATTAGGGGCAGAACCGACAAACGATTTTGCAACGATCATTGCAGAAACACCTTCAACAACAATTTAAGAGCTCCTGAAAACGCTTACATCCGAAGCATCACGCTATCGATACGAAAAAACAGAAGCATCTTGCAAATGGTATTGGGTAAAAAAAAGAACATGCATGTTAATCGGGATGTACTTATTGAACAAGGCTTCCGATTTCGTTACCACACGCATTTAGAAAATCTGTCGAAAGGCAGTGATATTGTTTGCTGTTACGATGTAGGTTACCAAACCATTGAGCAAGATAAAATACTGGTGCTTCGCTTAGATACAAACAGTTAAGTGCCCGCATTGTATCTTTGAGCCAATGGCAGGCGTTCAAGCTCGAGTTTATAAATCAACAGGCAGTTGGTATGTGGTACAAACCACAACCGGCGAGGTGTATCAGGCGCGTATTAAAGGCAAGTTTAAAATAGACAAAGCCATTCGTTCCACCAACCCCATTGCCGTAGGCGATTGGATTGAGATGGATATTGAAGCCGTTGCCGAGCAAACAGGTATCATTACCCATATTGTGCCCCGAAAAAATTATTTGATACGGAGCTCGCCACACAATCGGTTTCAAAAACATATTGTGGCATCGAACCTCGATCAGAGTATTTTAATTGCTACGCTCAAAGAACCCCGCACCTCCATGGGCTTTATCGATCGTTTTTTGGTGAGTTGCGAAGCCTATCATATACCGGCCGTATTGCTCTTCAATAAATCCGATTTGTTGAACAACGATGAACTAAATCAGTTCAACGAAATTCGCGCCCGCTACGAAGCCATTGGCTACCTCGTGTATTTGTTTTCGGCCGAGCAAGGCACCGGCTTGCCCGAACTCCATGCCTTGTTGCAAAACAAAACCAGTTTGTTTACCGGCCATAGCGGCGTAGGTAAATCGACCTTTATTAATAAACTGATGCCCGAACGCGATTTGCGGATTCAGGAAGTATCGGAGTGGAGCGGTAAAGGCATGCACACCACCACCTTCGCCGAAATGTACGATTTGCCGCAAGGTGGCCGCATCATCGATACGCCGGGTATTCGGGAGCTGGGCATCATCGATATTTCAAAACAAGAACTGTCGGGCTACTTTCCTGAAATGCGAAAGGTGCAAGGCAATTGCAAGTACAACAATTGCACCCACCTCAACGAACCGGGTTGCGCCGTAAAAGAGGCCGTTCGAACAGGTGCCATCAGCGAAGACCGTTACATCAGTTACGCCAAAATTTATAGCACCATCGAAGAGCGCAATTATTAAGTACGAAGCGCAGCCTACGAACTTCCCTCGGCAGTCGTCCCGTTTTTCGCTACAAGTCCTCACCGCCTGGGGGCGGATTGCGGGCTTTTCGCTACAACCGGGGCTATTCCTTCACCGCCTGAATCATTAATCGGCGAAGTTAAAATGCCCTATACCATTGGCATCTAAATCGTACAATGCTGCAATCTTATAATCCTGTATTCCTTTAATCTTAAAATCTTATAATCCTTTAATCTTCTAATCCTGTAATCCTGCAATCTTATAATCCTGTAATCCTTTAATCTTATAATCCTTTAATCTTATAATCCTGTAATCCTGTAATCGTTTAATCCTTTAATCTTATAATCCTTTAATCTTATAATCCTGCAATCCTTTAATCTTATAATCCTTTAATCTTATAATCCTGCAATCCTGCAATCCTGTTTACCGTCCCATTGTTTAATTCCATAAAAAAACGCCCGAATTCAATTCGGGCGTTTCAAAAATTGTTTCGTATTAAATTGCGGCCAATTGAACCTTTTGTTGCAACTCTTTCACCTGTTCGCGAATCAAGGTATCGGTGTCCATCAAGTCTTTTACCGTTTGGCAACTATGAATAACCGTGGTATGATCGCGGCCACCAAAATGATCACCAATGTTTTTTAGCGAATTCTTGGTGAACTGCTTGGCCAAGTACATCGATATTTGACGGGCCTGTACAATTTCACGCTTGCGCGTTTTGGCTTGTAACTTATCGTACGGTATACCGTAAAAATCGCAGACCATTTTTTGAATCGATTCGATGGTGATTTCCTTCGACGATGTTTTTACAATATTGCGCAACACCTTCTTGGCCAATTCCAAATCAATTTCGCGTTTCACAAGCGAGGAGTGGGCCAACAACGAAATCAGCGCACCTTCCATTTCGCGGATATTGTTCTGTACATTGTATGCCAAGTACTTCACCACTTCGTTAGGCAATTCCAAACCATCCATCCGCATTTTGAATTCCAAAATGGCCATGCGGGTTTCAAAATCAGGTGTTTGTAAATCGGCACTCAATCCCCAACGGAAACGCGAAAGCAAACGTTCTTGCATGCCATCGAGGTCTTTAGGTGGTTTATCGCTGGTGAGAATCAATTGCTTGCCATTTTGGTGCAAGTGGTTGAATATCGAGAAGAAGGCTTCCTGCGATTTGGCCGCCGGTGCGAAGTAATGAATATCATCGATAATCAATACGTCAATCAGTTGGTAGAAATTAATAAAGTCGTTTACCTCCTGATTACGGGCGTGTTCAATGAACTGATGTATGAATTTCTCGGCGCTTACATACAACACCGTTTTGTTCGGGTGTAAGCGTTTCGTTTCGTTTCCAATGGCATGTACAAGGTGGGTTTTACCTAAACCACTGGAACTGTAAATAACCAATGGATTAAACGAGGTGCCGCCGGGTTTTTGCGCAACGGCTAAACC
>JBIKQE010000235.1:0-3678 GCA_044349815.1 Chitinophagaceae bacterium
TGGTATCGGCCAATCCAATTGCTGAAAACTTATTTTGGCCCGACGATACGGCGGCCATTCCTTTACCGCCATTGAGCAAAACCGCATAATCGGTTGAACCACATTGAAAAGCAAAATCCCAATCGGCTATTTTACTGGTATGTACCACCTGGTTGGAACGCAAACTCACAAAATATTGAAGGTCGTAGTTTTCGCCCATGTTCAACTGCATCACAGCCCCATCTCCTTTAGGGGGCAAGGTAATGGGAGTCTCTTTTTTCAAGCATGCACTTAGTAAAAACCCTGCAAAAACACTTAAAAACAACACCTGTTTCATGAGGTGCAAAGTTCGTAAAAAAGTGTGTTGAAATTGAAATCCGATATCATCGGAGTGTCATAAAAAATACTGAGAAAAATCAGTTGTAACGTCCGCTTTCAAACCCATCATCAATGCGTAAATCGGTTCCATCGGCACAGGCGGTGGCAATTTCGTCGCACCGATTATTTTCTCGATTATTGGCATGCCCTTTTACCCAAATAAATTGCACTTGATGCTTGGTGTATATGGCCATAAATCGCCGCCACAAGTCTTCGTTTTTTTTGTTTTTAAACCCAATTTTCATCCACCCCAACACCCATTTTTTTTCAATGGCATCCACCACGTACTTGCTGTCGGTATACACACGAATCAGCATATCGTTTCGGGTTAACGATTCAAGCGCCACAATAACGGCCAGCAGTTCCATCCGGTTATTGGTGGTTTTACGGTAACCTGCCCCTAATTCTTTACGAACTCCTTTCCATAACAACACTATACCAAATCCACCGGGACCGGGGTTTCCGCGCGAAGCGCCATCGGTATAAATTTCAAGCACCTCGTTCATGATGATTAACGCATGCCGGGCATTTTCATTCCCATGCCTCCCATTTTATTCATCATCTTCATCATGTCTTTCATTTGCTCAAATTGCTTCATGAAAGCATTTACCTCTGAAATGTCTTTACCGCAACCTATCGCAATTCGTTTACGTCGGCTTACATCAATAATATCGGGGTTCTTACGTTCTTCCGGCGTCATTGAGCCAATCATGGCTTCAATGCCTTTGAAGGCATCATCGCTGATGTCAATATCTTTGATGGCCTTGCCTACACCGGGTATCATGGCCAACAAATCTTTGATGTTCCCCATTTTTTTAATCTGGGTCAACTGCATCCGGAAATCATCAAAGTCGAATTTATTGGCGCGTATTTTCTTTTCTAATTTTTTACCTTGTTCTTCGTCGAACTGTTGTTGGGCGCGTTCAACGAGGGTGGTGATATCGCCCATCCCCAAAATACGTTGGGCCATCCGTTCGGGGTAGAAAACATCGAGGGTATCGAGCTTTTCGCCCATGCTCACAAACTTGATAGGCTTTTGAACCGTGTACTTGATGGTTAATGCCGCACCACCGCGCGTATCGCCATCCAACTTCGTTAATACAACCCCGGTAAAATTCAAGCGTTCGTTAAAGGCCTTGGCGGTATTGACGGCATCTTGCCCCGTCATCGAATCCACCACAAACAATATTTCCTGAGGCTGAACAGCGTCTTTCACCTTGGCCACCTCACGCATCATCTCTTCGTCGATGGCCAAGCGACCAGCCGTATCAATGATTACTATGTTATGTCCGTTGGCTTTGGCAAAAGCAACCGCATTCATGGCAATCGACACCGCATCGGTATTCTCACGTTCAATATGCACCGGCACGCCAATTTGTTCGGCCAATACATTCAATTGATCCATCGCCGCGGGCCGATAAATATCGGCAGCTACCAACAAGGGCTTTTTATTTTTCTTCGATTTTAAGTAATTGGCCAACTTACCACTAAAGGTGGTTTTACCCGAACCTTGTAAACCGGCTATCAAAATTACCGTTGGCGATGCACTTATATCCAACTCCGCTTCCGAACCGCCCATCAACTCCACCAATTCATCCTTCACAATCTTCACCATCAACTGTCCGGGCGTTACCGATGTCAATACCTTTTCGCCAATGGCTTTTTCCTTGATGCGATCGGTGAGTTCTTTGGCAATGGCATAGTTCACATCGGCGTCTACCAAGGCGCGACGAATTTCTTTTACCGTTGAAGCCACATTGATTTCGGAGATTTTACCTTCTCCTTTGAGCATCTTAAAGGCCCCTTCGAGCCGTTCGGTTAAATTGTTGAACATAGCGTAATTTTTAGCGTGGGCAAAAGTACAACATCGAAGGGAGGGCACAAAAAAAAGGCTGTCGTTAGACAGCCTTTTTCAGAGCAATGCAATTAATTATTGATAAATGAATTTCTGGGTAGCACGTTGTGTACCTTCTTTTACCAACGAAACAAAGTATACACCCTTTGTAGGCAATACACCTACAGGTAACGTATATTGATTGTTCGTACGGCTAATTTGACCCGATGGCACGGTGTGCAATACACGGCCAACCATATCGGTTACCACTAACTGATAGGAAGCATCATCGTTCACATTCAAGGCAATGGTTGGGCGACCATCTAAGGTTGGGTTCGGGTAAACCAAGAAATTATCTTGTAAACGCTCCGAAGCCACCACTTCTGTAGCCCATTTGCTTACACCAATATCGTCGATGTAAAAGTTGTTACCATTAGCCGTTGGGTAATAACGGAAACGGAAATACGTATTAGCGGTAATAGCCGCGGCAGGAATAGCCAAGGTACGAGCCGACCAATCGCTGAGGGTTTGCGGAATATAATCGTTCGTAAATACTTTATTAAACAATTCCGATGTTTTGTAGCTCTTAAAGCGTAACCAGGTACCACCGCAATTGGTAGAGTAGTAAACCACAAACGAATCTTTGTTCGAGAAGATAGCCGTTTTGCGACTAGCCGCAGAGGTCCAAAAATTCAAATTGCATGTTTGTCCGGCAAAGCTGCTCAAATCGTAAGCAGGTGTATAGAAATCATCCCAATCGTTATCGGAACTTCCACGCACCGATTCAGGGAAAACACGGTCGTCGTAATTTTTGTACATCAACGAATAACTGCTAAACAAGGCGGCACGATTGGTGCGCTCCCATTTGAACTGATTATTGAAATAGTTGAATATCGGCCACTTGTCCATATCAGAAGCATTCTCAAAACGCTGCACATCGTGCAAGGCCGAAACGCCATCCGATACATACAAATAGTTATTGCGTGTTAAGGTACTGCTTCCGCTAGCGGCTGTAGCCGTTAAGCTTACATTGGTCCAACCCGGTGCATTGAAGGTAGGGGTAACCGTTCCTAAGCTTGGATCGGCAATGGTGGCATTGGCAATCGACCAGTTGCGACCTGTAATAGAATCGCGACTAAAATCTTTCAATTGAACGCTATTACCTACGCAAGTAAATACGCGGCCGGAGGTTACATTGAAATCAACTTTAGGCAAACAACTTTGATAAGGCAAGCTAACGCCGGTGGCTACACCCGATTGATTAGAGAATAATAATTTACGATACAAACTTGAATTCAATACCTGACGCATGTAATCGGATTGACCTTTCGTGAACATCACCGAACAATACGAATAATCCATATAGTTCTGAATATTGGCGCGAATCGAATCGCAATCGTTTACAGCGCTATTCAAATTACACGATTGTGTTCCTTTGGTTTTAGGTGTATCTTCAATACCATCATCACCACAAGCCACTTCGGGAT
>JBIKQE010000037.1:0-13014 GCA_044349815.1 Chitinophagaceae bacterium
TGCTATTGATAGACAAGCCCTATGGTTGGACCTCCTTTGCCGTAGTGGCGCAAATCAAACGTTGGACCCATGCCAAAATTGGGCATGCCGGCACGCTCGATCCCTTGGCCACGGGACTGGTAATTTGTTGTACAGGTAAAAAAACAAAGTCCTTGGGCGGATTATTGGGCTTGCCCAAAGAATATACCGGCATCATTCGCTTGGGCGCCACCACCCCCACCTACGATTTGGAAAGTGAACCGGTGCCAAGCCCCACCCCTACCTTGCCCACGGAAGCCGCCATTCGGGCACAAGCCGTGGCCATGACGGGGGAACTGACGCAATTACCTCCCATCCATTCGGCCTTGAAACAAGACGGTAAGCCCTTGTACAAACTGGCCCGCAAAGGCGTGGAGATAACCGTAAAACCGCGGGTGGTGCAAATTGGCGAATTTGCCATTACGGCTATTGAAGGACCTGAAGTGCATTTTCGAATACAGTGCAGCAGCGGGACCTATATCCGTTCGATGGCGAACGATTTTGGGGCGGCCTTGGGTTGTGGTGGCTTCTTGCAAGCCTTACGGCGAACTGCCATTGGTGAATACCGCATTGAAGAGGCCTACGAGATTGACGAAATGGCCGCGCATTTTGGATCGAAGATGAATGCCCGAATAATGCTACCGAAACCATATTAGAGAGGGTTGTAGGTTTTTGGGAGTTGAGAAAGAATGCTTCTGTTTTAATTCCCTTAAAAAAACAGGAACAGTGTCAGGGAACTGGTCCTTTGGACCGCCCGTTAAGATTTATCACAGAGGACATGAAGTTGATAGGTGCATAGTATTACAGAGGTATGCCTACGGCATGAGGCTTTGGGTGAATGAAAAACAAAACGAATAAATAAAAAAAGGAACAGGAACAGTGTCGGTAAGCAGATCCGTAGGGGCGTGCCCTCGTGGCCGCCCGGGAAATATGAGAGCGAGAAACTGAGCGGGAGCGGGGGGGATTGGCGCGCCCTCGTGGCCGCCCGCAGAAAGGGAGCGGGAAACAGAGCGGGAGCGGGGTTCGTAACCCGTTAATTTTTAAATCGATCAAATCAATTAAACCCTGCATCGTTTCAAGTCTTTTTTTGGTCATCATCGTCCGGAACTTTCTTCATCGCAATTGCGTCGCACACTGCAGCAGCATCGCTATTTTCAACGTTTCTGTTGCTGAAAGCAACAACATAACCCTGCGAAGCGAATACGCTTCGCAGAACTGAAAATGAGAGGGGAACAAAGCTCCATAGGAGCGCTACATCGTTAGCATAGGCATTTTTGATTTGTATTGTAAAGCTCCATAGGAGCGGCACATCGTTGACGCAAAATCGGTATTGCTTTTGCAGCCCTTGTTGGTGTTATCGCCAAAAAGAAAACATCCGCTAAACAATTTCTTCTGCAAAAAACCTTTTTGGTGACTCACCAACAAGCGATGTTTTTTTCTCCAACGGAACTACCGCAAAGGACTCAGAAATACTGTAATTTTAATTCTCTTTTTGATTTTAAAACAACGTATATTCATCCTTTATATTCATTTATTACACTCTTCATGCTTAATAATTTACATTCAATAACCGAAAAGAAACCCATACAAACTCGGTCGGTGAGGACACCGTCCGATAGGAAAAACACAATAGCAAAACGCAGATACCTATACACGACATCGTTAGTGGTGTATACCACTATGAAATTCAGTTTGGAACTGAAGATAAAGTACGCGGTAAATTAAACATTATAAAATAAAACCCGATGAAAACGATCTTGATATTTATAATCTTGGTTATCAGTTTCCAACTGCATGCACAAGACAAGCGTGGTAATACTTGGGTTTGTGGTAACTGGGCAATGACCGCCACCTTCACTGATACGTCAAAACCTGTTTTAGGTCAATTATTTAATGGTCCTGGAAATGGTGGGGCATTTCTTACCTCCACCAGTAATATCTGCGACAGTGCCACAGGTAAATTGCTGTTTATGTGCAATGGGGCTCGTATTTGGGATACCCTGGGTAATATTATGGAAAATGGTGACAGTGTAATACCAACTAAGTTATATAAACACAGTAATCCTCCTATAGGACAGTGTACACAGGGCTCACTAATTTTACCCAAAGGCAGCAATGGTTTGTACTATTTGTTTACCCCTACCATGACTGATAGTATGTACGATTATTGGATTACAAATCCATTAGGCGATAATAGAGCTCCCTTTGATTTATTTACTTATCATATTATAGATATGAATGCGAATGGGGGCATGGGTAAAGTAATACAAAAAAACATCAGATTGTTGGAAAATGCGGCCATGGCTAAAGTGGGTATGATGGCTTGCCGGCATGCCAATGGCTACGATTGGTGGTTAATTAAACAGGGTTTTGATACCAATAAAGTATTTACGTTTTTAGTAACCAAAGACACCGTAGAGCTAAAGCATGTACAAACTTTTGCAGTACCTAAGTTTGGGCTTTATGACTTACTGGGCCAAGCCTGTTTTAGTACTGATGGGAGTAAATATGCCTTTGCTACCGGTGGGGTCAATAGCAATGGAGCGCAACTATACATCGCCGATTTTGACCGCTGTACCGGCATACTGAGTAACACCAAAATAGTTAATGTTCCAGTAGAAAACACAAACGAACCATATTTGGAAAATATAGGTCGAAAAGATTCCGCTATCATTGGGTTATGCTTTTCGCCAAATGATAGTTTCTTATATATAAATAAATCGTTTAATGTTTACCAATTTGAATATAACAATCCCGATAGTAGTCAAGCATGGTATCGAGTGCATCGTTATGACACCTTAGCAGAGTATTTACTGTTTGGTCAAATGCAATTGGGTATTGATGGCAGAATATATATGGGTAAATTTTCAGGAAATGAAAAACACAATAACGTAATTAATAAGCCTAATATCAAAGGAGCTGGTTGTGCGTATTGTCAATTTTGTATGGATTTTTCTTTTCTTAATAATGTAGCTAGTACATCGCCTCCCAATATGCCCGATTTTAATCTGGGCCCTAAACCGGGTCCCTGCTGGCCATTAACAACCCCAAGCATAGAAAAAAACAGGGAAGCCTTGTTTGTTTACCCTAACCCAAGCCACACCACATTTTACTTTAAAAACAAAACCGGCCAACGCAAATATTTGTACAATACCCTCGGCCAATTAATCCGCAGCACCCAAACCAACGAAATGGATATCCGCGGTGTACACCCCGGCGTGTATTATGTGCAGTGTGATGGGGAAACGAGGAAGGTGATAGTAGAGTAAAGAGCGGGAAACGGAGCGAGAGCGGCTACTGTTGCTGAAAGCAACAACATAACCCAGCGAAGCGAATACGCTTCGCAGAACTGAGATTCGTTTTTCTGTCTTTTAGGTCCTTTCTGTCATTTAAACGACATAAAGGACCTAAAGGACAGAAATGGGTTTGCATTTAAAAATGCGTTGTTACTCAGCTCGCGAAGGCGGGCGAAACAATATGCTGAAAGCAACAACATTTCGGCTGTAGCCCGATGATGTTCTTGATGGTGCCGACGGGTGCGACGCAATTTCGATGAGGTGGGCGATGACGCCGGTGACATAAAAAAAAGCGGCCAATGGATTGACCGCTTTTTTGATAATGTTTGTTGACGACTAGTAGCGATACGCTTCAGGCTTGTACGGACCGGCAACAGGAATGTTGAGGTAGGTACTTTGCGCAGGCGTTAATTCGTCGAGCACCACACCAATTTTGGCTAAATGCAAACGAGCTACTTTTTCATCGAGGTGTTTAGGCAACACATATACTTTGTTTTCGTAGTTGCTGTGGTTCAACCACAATTCAATTTGTGCCAAGGTTTGGTTGGTGAATGAATTACTCATTACAAAGCTAGGGTGACCGGTGGCACAACCTAAGTTTACCAAACGGCCTTCAGCCAATACAATCACATCCTTCCCTTCGATGGTGTACATATCCACTTGTGGCTTGATCACATCTTTGGTATGTCCGTAATTGTCGTTGATCCATGCCATGTCGATTTCAATATCGAAGTGTCCGATATTACATACGATGGCTTTGTCTTTCATTTTGCGGAAATGTTGCTCCGTAATCAAATCGCGACAACCGGAGGCGGTAACAATAATATCGCATTCAGCCACTGCGTCGATCATTTTCTTTACTTCGTAACCGTCCATAGCGGCTTGTAAAGCGCAAATTGGATCGATTTCAGTAACAATTACGCGACAACCGGCGCCACGTAACGAAGCGGCAGACCCTTTACCTACATCACCATAACCACCTACTACGGCAACCTTCCCGGCCAACATAATATCGGTAGCACGACGGATAGAATCAACCAATGATTCTTGACAACCGTATTTGTTATCGAATTTCGATTTAGTTACGCTATCGTTTACATTGAAGGCCGGAATAGGCAACGTACCATGTTCCATTCGCTCGTACAAGCGGTGAACACCTGTGGTAGTTTCTTCGCTCAAGCCTTTGATGTGCTGAATTAATTCAGGGTATTTATCGAACACCATATTGGTTAAATCGCCACCATCATCTAAAATCATATTCAATGGACGGTCTTCGCTACCGAAGAACAAGGTTTGTTCAATACACCAATCGGCTTCTTCTTGGGTTTGACCTTTCCAAGCAAAAACACCAATACCGGCGGCGGCAATAGCAGCAGCGGCATGATCTTGCGTAGAGAAAATGTTGCATGAGCTCCACTTTACTTCAGCGCCCAAGGCCACTAAGGTTTCAATTAATACAGCGGTTTGGATGGTCATGTGCAAGCAACCTGCAACACGGGCCCCTTTCAACGGTTGTTGAGCACCGTATTCTTCGCGCAACGACATTAATCCGGGCATTTCAGCTTCCGCTAATTTAATTTCTTTACGACCCCACTCCGCCAGACTCATGTCGGCAACTTTGTGAGCCAATTTAAAATCGATATTCGATTTCAAGGTTGATGTTGACATAGTACTCTTTTTTATTTAGGATGCAAAGGTAAGCAAGCCTTGTTATTGATGAAAGTCCATAAACATATTTTTGACTATATTGTATAATCAACTTGGCCATACCCATTCGATGTCTTTTTCTACCTTTTCGTGTAGGCTGAGGTAAACAGGGCAGGTTAAGGCGGCTTTTTCGAGGATGGTGCGGGCTTTGGTATCGTAATGGCCGTTTTGAGGCATTTTAATACGGATGCCAATTCGGCCAATACGCCGTTGAGGGTCAGCCACCATGCCCTTTTCAATGTCCATTCGGGTACCGTCGATATCCATACCATGGGTTCGCGCGGCAATGCCCATAATGGTGAGCATGCAGGCCCCGAGGGCGGTGGCTACTAAATCGGTTGGACTAAACCGTTCGCCTTTGCCTTGGTTATCGAGCGGGGCATCGGTTTCAACCATGGAACCACTGCCAATGTGCATCATTTCGGTGCGTAAATCGCCTTTGTAAAGAATTGTACTTGTCATACCTCAATTTGCCGTAAATTTACGTCAATAACATGGTTCACCAAATGCTACAACGTTGGGCTTTATTGGTTTTTTGTTGCTGCATGGGTTTCATGCCGAGCATGGCACAAAACAAGAAAAAAAATACGTCTTCAACCGTTAAAACAGCGGCCCAATTGCGGCTCGATTCCCTGCGCGAAGTACAAGCCATCAAACGCGATTCAACCGCCAAAGCGCGTGAACTGGAGAGTGAGCGTAGAAAATTAAAACAAGAAGAATTAGCGGCACAACGAGCGGCCGGCCGAAAGAAAACCATTCCGCCCTTAACACAAGAGATGAGTGGTTCGTACAAACAACATACCGATGGATGGTCGTTGGTGGCACAACGTGGATTTATAAGGAACGAAGACCCCGACAATCCAACTACGCCTTTTTTATGGTTCGAATTTTCGGAAAAGAAACATCCTAAGGAAGTTAAACAACAGAACAATAGTTACCTAATTATCAACCCGGGCGAGCTAAAACCAATGGGCTACAAATACGGTAAGATTAATAATTTCTATGCCCTTAAATTGGGGTACGGCCAACAAAAACCCATTTCGGGCAAGCTCGACAAAACGAATGTACAAGTGTCGTGGGTGTATGCCGCCGCTTTATCGTTTGGATTTTTAAAACCCTATTACCTTGATTTGTTGATGCCTGAAGGCAATATATTTGTTCGTAAAACGGTGAAGTATACCGACGAAACGCGTCCCTATTTTTTAGATCTCAACAATAAGAATTCTATCATTGGCGGTACCGATTTTATTCGTGGCATCAACGAAGTGAAAATCCTCCCCGGCATTGCAGCACGTACAGGTTTTTATTTCGATTATGCCCCTTCGCGTAAAACTTTTACAGGGGTTGAATTAGGGGTGTCGGCCGAAATTTATACCAAGGAAGTTGCCATCATGGCGATAGCGCCCAACAGAAGTTGGTTTGTGAATTTATATGCCGACTTTCGGTTCGGGAAACGTTGGGAATAACTAGCCCATTGCTTGCCAAGCAATAACGCCGCCTTCCATATTTTTTGTGTTGGTAAAGCCCATTTGTTCCAACATCAAACACGCTTGCATACTGCGCATCCCACTGCGGCAATGCACAATAATTTCATCGTTCTTCCAATCTTCTATATCGTCTATTTGTCCGGCCATAATTTGCCCCAATGGCAATAGCTCACCGCCAATATTAAACTCGGCATATTCGGCCGGTTCACGCACATCTAAAATGTGTAAGGCATCGCCAGCGGCTAAACGTTTTTTCAACTCTTGAACTGTGATAGTTTGCATACTTTATTATTGATGAATGATTCGTGCTTCGAAAACACGTTGTTGTTTATTGGTGGCACGCAATATATAAACACCGCGTGGTAAATTCAACATTTCGATGGTGTTGGGCGAACTGATGTTTACGGGCCATTGCCTACCATCCATACCAAAACATTGTAACGACGTGTATGGTATATGGGCGGGTAAGTGCAACACATCGGTGCACGGATTCGGATAAGGAAACCATGCTTCGGGCATCGGATTGGTATGTGTTTCCACGCCGGTACTTACAACGGCCGGGCCGCACAACATCCGCATCATTATAGTACCTGGTGAACTGGATCCGTACCACACACCTTCTACATTATAAAACAGTTGTTGGGTGTTTTGTTGGGTGTTTACATCCAAGCCATAATAAATACTATCGCTACCAAAATTTGCCGGTTGCGTAATGCCTATATAGTAGTTGCCGGCCGGCACCACCACCGGTTGTTGAAATGCACAAGTAATGAATCCGTTCCGATTGGTATCGTATTGTACCCGATACAAATCTTGTTGCATTATGATGGAATCGGATAAGCCACTACCCGCTAAATGATGGTACAACACCACCGAAAAATATTTACCCGCGGCTGTTGGTGCTTGTGCGGCAAAAAAGACTTGCAGGCCACGAATGGTATCGGTTTGGTTCAACCGAAATTGCATGGCGGTTTTAGCCGGGAAATTATTGGCTGCAAATAAAAAATAGGCTTTTTCGGCCGACCCATCGTCGTACGCAAAGGCTTGATCGAATACCGTTTGCCGAACAATGGTATCATTCCTTCGTAAGTCGGCAGGTCCTAACGATGAAATAAAATACCGATTATCGAGCACCACCCTACTGCTAGGAAGGGGAGGCGAAACAGTTACAGCATACGATGGAATGGCCTGATTCAAAACCGATTTTGAACCAATACCAACGGCCAATAAACTAAGCGCGTTGATAACGGTGGCACTGCCAGAATCGGTGGCTGTATGGGCGGGTGTAACGGTTTGACTTTGCCCGTACAAATTACTGATTTGAAAATCTTGTTGAGTTGATAATTCGGCATTGGGATTCACCGTAAAATGACGATACGGCATTTGTGTATACGGAAATAAAATAGAACCCGGGGGAATGGTTAAGGCCGCATCGTTCATGGCGGTATCGGATACCGAACGGTTGGCATCTAATTTTACATAGTCGATATTCCAAATATCATCGTTCAAATTGAGAGAGGCAATATTCACAAATCGAAACTGGAAAGTGGCATGTAAAAATTGAGCTTGGGTTACAGGAACCGTTTCAATGCGGAAGGGTTGCCAGGGTGTCCCCCAACGACGCCATACAGGCTCCCATTGGTTGTTGTTGTTTTTAAAAAACAGAATTAAGCTATCGGTATTCTCGGGCGCAAAACCGAGTCCTTGGGGTTGTGCGTAAAAACTTAAATAAATTTGCGAAGCGGCCGAATAAGCCGACAAATCGATGGGTTTGGAGGTTAAGCTATCGGCCCAACCGGAAGCAAACTGACTTGGGAAATAGGGACGCCCCCAAGCATTTAACCCATCGAAAGTGGCTACGCCACGGGTTGGTGGTTCGGCACTTAGGGTATTGTTGATATACACCATCCGATCGAGCCACAGGCTGGTATCGGGGTAAGGACTATCGTACGAGAAATCGTCTACAAACGGTAAACTCACGCGTTGTTTCTTAGAACCGTAAAGGGTTTCAGAAACAACCGCTTTTTGCCTTAATGGCACCACATGTTCTTGGGCCTTGGCCGAAAAAAACAAGCCACAACAAAGGATGCCGAACAATAAACGGCGCATCTTAATCAAATTCATTGCTGATGGGATCGTCATTTTTTTTCACCGGCACAACGGGCTTTTCAGGCTTCTTGATTGGCGTTGTTGATTTGGTTGGTTTGTTGACATTGATATTAACGCCTGAACCATCTGAAATAGTCTGTGCTTTTTTATTATCTAATTTTGTTGGCGCCGCCGAAGGCAAGCCAACTTGCAAGCCCCCCGATTGTTTTCGTCCACCCGCTTGAGGCATTACATCCGTCAAGGTATCGTCGGGGGTTAAGAACTTGGCCGAGCCGGGTTGATTCTCCTTAATTAATTCGGGCGATGGATTTTGCATGATGTACAAATCCATTAAATCGCCTGCCAAAATTTGATTCACGAAATCGAGTTCATTCAACGATTCGGGTTCTTGTTTATACACCACCGCTTTCGTTGAATCGGTAATGAGTCCTTCCCAAATAACATTGTAGTTTAACGCCATCGATTCGAGTTGGGCTTTGGCCATATCCCACGATACACCAATAAGATTCGGAACATCCAACATGCCCGATAAGCCTTCGCCAATCACCAAGGTAATTTTAGCCCCTAAGGGAACATATTCGCCGGGCATTACCTGCCGCCCCTGATACCATTGTTCCAAGACCGCACCAGCCGCTACATCGGGGCGGTACATGGTATCGCCCATCACCAAGCGGTAGCTGTTCATGGTTAAAAGTGCGTTCCGGAACGATAAATTTTTAAGGTTCGGCATCGGCACGGTTGGTACCGATTGTCGGTTCACCGTTAAAAATATGGTTCGACCAACTTTCACCAAAGCCCCCGACTCGGGTTCTTGAAATAAAATTTCTAAGGGTTCTTTGCCGGGCGAATACGTAGAATCAACCTCCACAGTAAATCCTTCCTTTTCTAATGCTACTAATGCCTTTTCTAAATGCTTGCCGGTTAAGGAAGGCACTTTCGTTTCTTGTCCGTGATTGGTTAGCCAATTCAACGATTGAAAGAAAATAAATAACACCCCACATCCCATGAGGAATACCAAAGCGAGATGGAATAAAAAGGATTGTTTATACAAAATAGGAGAACTGAAACGTAAAAATAAGGCTTTTGGGTGGGGGCGGCAAACGCCAATTCAAAAAATTAACCCGCATTTAGCATCCGAGGCACTCCGCAAGCAGTTCGCCGTAAAAATCTTGCAACGATTTTCCCGCCGCACGCACCTGTTGGGGCACAATACTGTTTTCGCTTTGCCCCGGCACTGTATTGATTTCTAAAAAATACCACGCCCCATTGGTGTGCGACAAAATAAAATCGACGCGGCAAATACCCCGGCAATTCAAATGGGTATAAATGGCGGCTGCTTTCTCGCGCAATGTACGGGTTTGTTCTTCCGTAATATCGGCGGGGGTTACCTCACGCGTTACACCGGGCGTATACTTCGCTTCGTAATCGAAAAACTCCTTGGTGCTAATAATTTCGGTGGGGGGCAAGGTATGTAATACGCCCCCGGCCCAATACACACCAATCGAAAATTCTCTACCGGGTACAAATTGTTCTACCATGGCTTGTTCTTCTATGGCAAACACCGCCTCTAAGGCCGGCGCTAATTCTTCCACGGTTTTTACTTTGGTGGTAGCTAAACTGGAGCCCCCTTCGGCGGGCTTTACAAATACCGGTAAGCCCAAACGCGCAACTACGTCGTGGGCCGAATACGACCGACCACGGTATACCGACATCGACAAAGCCACCGATACCAAGCCACTTTGTGCCACTACCTGATTACAAAATATTTTATTGAAAGTGAGTCCCGAAACAATCGCCGAACACGAGGTATATGGAATCCCCTGCATGTCTAAATACCCTTGCAACTTACCATCTTCGCCGGGTGTGCCATGCACCGCAATAAACGCGGCATCGAAATGTATTTTTTCGCCGGCAAGATTACGCAACGAAAAATCGTTTAAATCCACAGGCTGATTATCGGCCTCCGCATACCAAACCTCCCGATCGATAATAATTTTGTGCACCTCGTACACCGAAGCATCTATATGTTGTTCAATGGTGCGTGCAGTTTTAATCGATATCACCCGCTCACCCGAATAACCGCCGGCAAGTAATGCAATTCGTTTTTTCATAGGAAATGGAGTTATAAAACTAATGATTGATGTCTTGTTCAGGTTCTTGCTTCATCAACCCCATGCGCCGCAATATCTTTTTTTCGTAGTTCCAAAAAAAACGAAACTGCCCAAACGGTATTGATACAGAAAGCAAAATGGCTTGATAGCCAAATATCAGCACTAAACCACGCAAACCGGCTCGTTGCCAAAGGGGCGACTCAGGGGTTAATCCTACCCATCCGGTAACCACTTTCGACACATAGGCGGTGGTAGTTCCTGTGATAGCAAAAACACACAAAATTAAAAATAAGTCCACGCTGTTAACTTTCCAGCGTTGTTTTAGTTTTTCGAACATGGGTTGGACTTAATCTTTATTTACATCGCTCACGCTGTGAATATCCATCAACAAGCGAGGCTTCCGTCCGTCCATAATTTTACTAAACATTTCTTCTGGTTTTACCATATGTTCGTAATGGCCTTGCGAAATCACACTGTGGCGGTTAACCGTCATTGGTCCTTCTATAACCCAATCCTTGGTGTCTTTTTTATCGAATCGACAGGTATTGCAAATCCAACCCGGTTTGCCATCTTTCGAATTATTTTCTACTTCACCCCACTGGTCTTTACGTGCGGTTACACGATACACATCGTCGCCACGATACCATAAGGTAACCTCGCCACAACATTTATCGCAATCGCGATGCGCTAATACCGGCTTGGTAAACCAAACACGGTTTTTGAAACGGAAAGTTTTATCGGTTAGGGCGCCTACCGGACAAACATCAATCATGTTGCCACTAAAATCGTTGGTAATGGCTTGCCCAATATAAGTTGATATTGCTGCATGATCGCCACGGTCTACTACACCATGGCAACGATTGCCGGTTATTTGATCGGCCACATAGGTACAACGATAACACAAAATACAACGCGTCATGTGTAGCTGTATGTACGGACCTAAATCTTCTTTTTTAAATGTACGGCGGTCAAATTCATATCGTGTACCTTCCTTACCATGGTCGTACCCGAGATCTTGCAAATGACATTCGCCTGCCTGATCGCATACGGGGCAATCGAGCGGATGATTCATCAATAGAAATTCAACCACCCCGGCACGTGCATCCTTCACTTTATCGCTCGTGATATTTTTAACCACCATGCCATCCATCACACCGGTGCGGCAACTGGCTTGCAGTTTGGGCATGGGGCGAGGATCTTTTGCAGAGCCGGCCGCAATTTCAACTAAACACGTTCGGCACTTACCACCACTGCCTTCCAACTTACTGTAGTAACACATGGCGGGTGGTGTTACATCGCCACCAATCATTCGGGCGGCCTGCAATACCGATGTGCCGGGTGCTACTTCGAGGGTAATATTATCGATGGTAACGGTCAGTGTATCTTTGACCGGTGTTTGTGCCTCACTCATAGGGCAAAAATAACATGAAAAACGATACCGAACATCTTACAAAATATGGGTTTTTTCAATAGCCTTTAAGGAGCATCAGCATTTGGCCAAACCACCCGAAAAAGTTACTTTTGATTGTTATGCCAAAACTATCGCCACTGGCACAAGCATGGTTGGAAACCTTGCCGGAAGACCGCCTTGGAGCCGCTCACCAATTGATTGATACCATTCAAAAAAATATACCCAAAGGCTACGAGTTAAGTCTGCAAAGTGGTATGCTAACCTGGGTTGTTCCGTTAAAAACTTTCCCCGCCGGTTATCATTGCACCCCCAATACTCCCCTTCCGTTGTTGAGTATTGCCTCGCAAAAAAATGCCCTCACCTTGTACCACATGGGTATTTATGCCGAACCAAGCTTATTAACGTGGTTTCAGTTGGCCTGGCCCACCCATACCCGCCAAAAACTCGATATGGGTAAAAGTTGCATCCGGCTAAAAAAGATCGACGACATCCCCTTTGCGCTCCTCGGCGAACTCATGCAACGCCTTTCACCACTGCAATGGGTGGCATTGTACACCCGCACCTTTGTGAAATAAGAAAGGCCCCTATCCTAAAAAAATTGTTCCAAATACTCATTCCCTCCTGTTTGTAGAATATTTTCTACGCACCTTTGGGTTCAGTAGGTTATTTATGTGCTTAAACACGAGCCCACCGCAAGGTGGGCTTTTATGTTTTTATAACCCTCCGTCGAATGCCGTAGTTGCATCCATTTCGTCTTTTTTTGGGGACCAGCTGTAAGCTCCCCCAAAAATAGTACGTTTTGAAAGTAGACTAAAATCCTTAATTTTAAAACGTAAAACATATGAAAAAGAATCAGTTTAGTCCGACTCAAATTG
>JBIKQE010000038.1:0-12956 GCA_044349815.1 Chitinophagaceae bacterium
CGTAATTCATCTTAGAGGCATTGTAAGCCAATTCGCGTTGTTCGAGTTCCACCTTCGAGCCAATTTCGTCGCGCCAAAGCGATTGTTGGCGTTCATACAACAAGCGGTCGTTCTCCATTTTCTTTTTACTCAACGCAACGGTGAGCGATAACTCTTCCACTTTATCGGCATTGGCCTTGAGGTCGTTATTTTGGGCGGCTAATTTCGCATTCAGCGTATTCAGCTCCGATACCTCGTTGGAAATAGTAAACAGTACTTGACCTTTTTGAACCGCATCGCCTTCGCGAACCATTATTTTTTCGAGGGTGCCATTAGAACGAGCAAATACTTGGTATTGTTGTTTACTTTTTACAATGCCCGAAGCATATACCGATTCGGAAATGGGGCCGGAACTAGGTTGAATACTTTCCTTTTTAGGTCCACAGGCCATCAGCAAGGCCAAACTGCATACGCCCAATAATTTACGCATAGTAGTAAAAACACAAAGGTATGCGCTGTGCCTGTAAAAGACATATGCTATTTATCATGTTGGAGAAACGATTGCCTATATTATAAAATTATGTTTAACCGATGGGGCACGTTTTATTTAAGTCTACCTTTGCACCCAATGGCTTTATTACCCACCAAAAAACCCATCATTATTGCCGGCCCCTGTGGCGCCGAATCGAACCAGCAATTGCAATGGTTGATGGAGGGCTTTAAGGATTTGCCCATCGATATGTTTCGGGCGGGTGTTTGGAAGCCACGCTCTAAACCGGGCCATTTTGAAGGACGGGGCGAGGAGGCCTTGCCTTGGTTGGCCGAGTTACAAACCCAGTGGGGCAAGCCCGTTTGTATTGAAGTGGCCGACAAAGAGCAAGTGGCAATGGCGCTTCACTACGGCATTCAGGCTGTTTGGATTGGCGCCCGCACCACGGTCAATCCGTTTTTAGTGCAAGAAATTGTGGATGCCTTGAAAGGGTCAGCAACTTTGTTGATGATTAAAAACCCCATCAATCCGGATATTGAGTTGTGGAGCGGTGCCGTTGAACGTGCCTTACAAGCGGGTATTACCGATATGGCCGCCATACACCGTGGCTTTTCGGTATACGACCCGGGCTCTTTGTATCGGAACAAGCCTTTGTGGACCTTACCCATTGAATTAAAACGCCGTTACCCTACCCTCCCCATTTATTGCGACCCAAGCCACATTGCAGGCAAACGCCATTTAGTAGCTGAGGTGTGTCAACGGGCCCTCGATTTAGACTTTGATGGCTTGATGATAGAAACGCACCCGGACCCCGACCAAGCCTTGAGCGACGCAGCCCAACAAATAACGCCCGGTACGTTGAAAGTGTTGTTGGCAGAATTGATGGTTCGCAATAACCAACGGAAAAACCTAACCGAATTAGAACAAGCGCGCACCGTACTCGATACCATGGATGCTGAATTAGTAGCCTTATTGGGGCGACGTATGGATTTAGCGCGCGAATTAGCCTTATTAAAACAGGAACACAACATGCCGGTGTTTCAGTTGGAGCGCTGGCGCGACATTATTGAAAGTCGCACCGATTGGGGACAACAACACCAATTAGAGCCCGATTTCATTCACCGTTTGTTTGAAATGATTCACGATACGTCCATCAAAATTCAACTCGAAAGCCTAAAAAACCCCACCGAGGAATAAGCATTTATTCCCGTTGTCGGTTATCTTTGCCCACCATGGCTTTTGAGCATCATACCAATCACCGCTTGCGGTACGAACAACAAGTAAACAACGCAGCCGCCTACGTTTTACCATTTATTGAACAATCGGTGATGGTAGTACCGGGCATGAAAGTATTGGAAATTGGTTGTGGCGAAGGTGGCGTATTAAAACCCTTCTTCGACAGAGGCTGCGATTGTGTAGGCGTCGATTTAGATCAAATGCGTATCGATTTAGCGCTCGATTTTTTAAGCGAAGAAATGAAAACCGGTCGGATGCACATTATGAATAAAAATGTGTACGACGACGATTTCAAAACCCCTTACCATGAATATTTCGACCTCATTATTTTGAAAGATGTGATTGAACATATCCATAACCAAGAGGCGTTTATGCCATTTATGAAAACCTTACTCAAACCGGGTGGCCATATCTTCTTTGGCTTTCCACCTTGGTACATGCCTTTTGGTGGGCATCAGCAGATTGCAAAAAAGAAAATCACCAGCAAATTACCCTACTACCATTTGTTGCCAATGGGCCTTTACAAAAGTGTTTTAAAACTGGCGGGCGAAAGCCAACATACCATAGAATCGTTGGTGGATGTGAAGGAAACCGGTATCAGCATCGAACGTTTCGAGCGCATTAGCTTAGCTGCCGGTTACCGTATAGCGCAGCGTCAGTGGTTCTTAATTAACCCTATTTACGAATACAAATTTAAGCTGAAACCGCGCAAACAAAATGCCTTGTTTGGTGCAATTCCGTATGTGCGCGATTTTTTAACCACTTGCGCTTATTATACGCTTCAAAAACTTTAACAAGCGTTAGACTAAAATTGGCCTAAAAAAGCCCTCACAAACCACCCTGATGAAGCATATTTGCATTCAA
Source organism: Chitinophagaceae bacterium (assembly GCA_044349815.1). Taxonomy (GTDB): domain Bacteria; phylum Bacteroidota; class Bacteroidia; order Chitinophagales; family Chitinophagaceae; genus OLB11. The sequence continues at coordinate 2,570 of JBIKQE010000038.1, forward strand.
ATTAATTATCATTCAATGAAGAAATTCCTTTTTGCCTTGGTTTTAATGATGGTATCGACTTTTGTTCATGCCCAAAACGACCCGAAAGCCAAAGCCATTCTCGATAATGCCAGCAATAAAATTAAAACCTTAAAAACCTTGAAAGCGAATTTTTCCATTTCTATTTCAGGGGCTAAAGGAGCCAAGCCCCAAACCAAATCGGGGAATGTGTTTATGAAAGGGAATAAATACTATGTAAGTTTAACCGGACAAGAAATTTATTGCGATGCGAAAAATATTTGGACGTACATGAAGGAAAACAACGAAGTTCAAATTACGAGTTTCGATCCGAGCGAAAACAGCTTCACCCCATCAAAATTGTTTACCAATTTTTACGATAAAGAATACAGTTACAAGTATGTAGGCGAACAAACCGTAGCCGGCAAAAAGGTAGATGTTATTTTATTAACTCCTACAAGCAAAAACAAACAGTTCAGTAAAGTTGAATTGATGATTGACAAAACCCAGCAAGTGGTTGCCGGTGGTAAAATGTACGAAAAGAGCGGAAACGTGTTTACTTACAGCGTGAGCAACTATACGCCCAACCCTACCCTCGCCGACAATCTATTCAGCTTCGATAGTAAGAAATATCCGAAAGTAGAAGTGGTGGATTTGCGGTAAACCTCCTATTTAAAAAAACATAAGGACGATGTTTTCATCGTCCTTTTTTTATTTCTTTTTGGGCGGCATTAAGCAACAACCTCTTTGCTCATCGTCTGTTCCCGCTGTCCGTCCAAGGCCCCGCTTGAGGCGGGGCGCTTTCCCCTCCATCGGGGCCGCATCAAGCACCGAAACATTATTCAGCGAACCTATACGAAACTAATCTTCCAGCAATTTTAAACTGAGCGCTTTCTTGCCGGTGCCATTTACTAACCCAATTACAATCAAACTATAATACTTGCCGGCTTCGAGGGTGATATTCGGAATGGGCTTTACCAGGGTATTGGTTCCGGTGGCGCGTAATTCGAAATTGAGCGTAGCAGCATCGAGGGTAGTGTAAGCCGAATAGGCTTTGAAGGCTGTATTGCCACAAACGGCGTTACCCGCTAAATCGAGATACACCGAAGGAGCATCGGCACATAAATGAACCAAGCGCAAAGCCACTTTTCCACTTGGCAAGGCATCGGTTGAACGGGGGAGCATAAAACTTTGCAGGGTTGACGCTGAATCGAACAAGTAAAGCGTTTGTTTGGTATTGGCAGGTAACACACCCGAATAGGTATGCACTGTTTGACCGGTACTGCTTTCTTGAACAGTCCATTGATGGGCACCAAGGAAAATATTATACGGATAGGACGCCTCGGTATATTGCAATGGAGCGTTGGTGAATTGTTTACCATCAATAATTATATGAACATCCGATGCATTAGGAGCAGCATGCATCACCTTGATGGTAGATTGACCTTGAGGGGCGTAGTTATCGCGTTGGCAAGCGGAGACAGCGAAAAGAAGGAGGGCAACACCGATGAGTTTGAAGAAAGAATACATGGGTTTAAAATTTGGGGTAAAGTTACGGACGATTGGAGAATTGGGAATGGCTGTTAAAATAGTTGAATAAAGTTCGAGGCGATGACGAATAGCCTTGATGGTAGTGGAAAGCGTACGCCTCTGGCGTACCTTGGAGCGAACAGCAAGACGGGTGCTGATGAAAGCGATGGTGATGCGCTTCAAAAAAATTACTGTCCTAATAAAAAGCGTACCATGAGACCGCCGCGGGTGGTGGTGATTGGGAAGGCATTTGAAACGTACGGGATGCTTTGGCGACGGTCGACGAAGAAGCGAAGGGTGACACTTTTTGTAAGGAGGTAATCGACCGACGGTGAGAAGGTAACGACTTTTTGTCCGCGGGTGGCGCGCGACTCGCGTTGATCGAGGCGGTTGATGGTGGTATAATCGTCGCGTATACCTACATCGAGTTTGATGTTTACATCGCTCTTGTATTTATTCAAACCGAAGAGAGGTGTATTGATGGTTACATCGCGGAAACGCATACCGCCACCGATGGCAATTTCTTTGCTCTTGGTTTCACTCAATTGGAAATCGATGAGGCTCATACTGAGGGTACGAGACTTTTTAATATCGATATGAATGTTCAAGGAATTTTTGAATGTAGCGTCGATGCCAATTAATGGTCCGAAGTTTTCGGTCATCGTCATATTCGGCACCATGAAGAAGGGTATATAGTTGCCTGAAATGGAATCGATGAAGGAAGGGAAGCCAAGACCAAATACATCGCGGTATTGCAACGACGACATAAAGCTGTTCATCGACAAGGAACCGGTATAGCCATGCGTTAAGGTAAAGCTTTGGAAAATAGGTTTGAATAATTTTAATTTAGAGAGGCCGTTATAATTCACGCGCCAGTTGGGCAATGGTAAAATGTACTTAAATGGATTGGTGCGCAAACCGGCATCATCGTTGTTGAGTAAGGGGAAAGTTTGCGGATCTTTACCTCGGTAGGCCGATAAAAAGGCCGGTATCAGAACCTCTTGCGAATAGCGGGTATACCCTTTCTTAAATTCTTTATCGAGTGGGTCGTTTACGTTGGCGGTGTACGGATTAATTAATCCTAAACGGGAAGAAATAACTTGACGATTGTTTTCAAAATCGTTGAAGGCTTGTGTAAAATTATCGCGGCCACGAGGTTGGAACATCGTTTTGAGGGCGATGTAGGAAATAGAGAAACCACCATTTTCGTAAGGGTTCAAATGAACATAATTCATGCCATCCCCTACTGTGTCTTTGAACAATTCAGAGTACCCTTTGTTGAAGGTTCGATTCATGGTTAAATCGATTTTGAAATCCTTCACAGGTTCAAGGTTCGCTGTAAAGTTGAGCGTTTGAGTGAATTGTTGGCGGAAGACATTATTAAACAGGGAATCGCGGGTCATGATACCATCGCGACCTCTACTTTCGAGCCATTGCCGATTAGGTTGATACCCCATCACGAAGGCGCCACCTGGATTGAATTGATTCCCCGCATTCATACCAAACGATTGGGTACTGTCCATATACCCCGGCAAGGTTGTGCCCATGTTTTCGTTGTAGTTCATGGTTACACGTTTGAGCATCATTACCATACCGCCTACCAAACGCAAGGCATCGGGCGGAACAAACTCTTTCTTCTTTTTCTTAACGATTGGCTTAATCAATCCCTTTTTAATAGAATCTTGACGCGACATCGTGGGGATGGGTTTCCCGCCAGATAATTTAGGATCCAATTTCATACCGGCGACGAATTCCGCTTTTTGTTGATCGGCTGTTTTGGCATTGTTGTTGTTCGCAGAAGTAGCATTTTTATCGTTGCTTTTCTTATCGTCTTGCTTTTTATTGTCTTGTTTTTTATCGTCTTGCTTGGGGTCGTTTTGTTTGGGGTTCGGCACTTGAACATCGTTGTTCATGGCTATGTTTTGTTGGTCGCCACCACCTTGTTGGCGACGATCGAACATTGGCATATCGGGCATGCCTTTACCACCTTCGGTGAGGTCGCGTGTTTGTGCACCTTTCGGTTGATCTTTACTTCCTCCGGCACCGGGCAGTCCAACAGGTTTTGCACCTTTGGCAGGCGCCTGTGCTTTAGGGGCTAGAATCTTCTTGAGTATTTTCGACTTATTATACAGTTGGGTGAAATTCGCTTCGGCATTTACTTGGCGTGTTTGGGTATTGCCCAAGGTATTCCCTAAATTTCGGGCTAAAAGCGAAGCCGCAGTCCAATTGTAGGTAGTGCCATAGGTAGCACGAACGGTGGTCCAATCGGTTAAGGGGAATTTATTTAAGGGTACGTTGTAGCTGGCATTGATAGATTGATTGAACAAGGTATTTCGTCCTAAGCCTGCTAAATTTTGTTGCATGGTATCGCGTTTTTCCTTGGTATCGATACGGCCATAAGGCTCATCCACCCGAGCGTTATTGTTCGCGTTGTAATCGAATGAAAGCGACTTGGTTAAGTCCCAACGGAAATTATACGAACGATTCCATGTAAAGAATTTGAAGTACAAGGGTTCCAAGGTATAAGCGCCCTCGTCGATATTACGCACTTGTGTTTCCCCAATGGTGCGGTTGATTTGATTTCGGAATGTAAAGTTGGAAGGAATAAGATTGATATTCAAATCGCGAATCAGTTGGAAATATTTTTTCTTCGACGATATGAGTTTTTTGAAAGGTTCAATGGGTTTTGTTTTGAACGTGTAACTGTACCCAAAATTCAGGGCGTGTTCATCGAGTTGATCGTTTTCAACCAAGGCATTGTGTTTATTGGTTTGTGTAAACGAATAACTCAAATCGAAATTTTGCAAGTCCCAAATTTCTTTGCGTTTGTTCTTGGTTGGCACAATACGAATATTCTGAAAATTTATGCTTTTAACCGATGAAAAATCCTGTGCCTTTTCTTTGATGGCTTGTTGTTCATTGTTGTCGAGGCCTTTTAATTTATCTTCCAATTTAATATCCAAATCGTAAGGATCGAAAATAGGATTACTCACCGACTGGGTATAACCGGCAAATACCGGTAATTGAACGCCCCAATTTTTAGGTAATAATTTACCTGCATTTACTAAAGTTGACACATCGAATTGCGAAAAATTATCGCGAAAACGTTGATTAACTTTTTGGTCGATATTACCATAACCGGCGGTATGCATATTGCCGCTGAACTTAACGGTAGCGATATCGGCCAATTGCATATCTACCCTACCCATGGCGGCATAGCCCCCTTCTTCGTTCATACTGCTCACACGCAATTCGTTGAACCAAACCTCGGTGCATTTTTTAGCCCCGTCATCGCTTGGGTCGTTGGGTGTTTTTAACGGATTCAGCACCCCCAGCATGGCACTGCGGGCATCTCCAATATTGGGGTTTCCAATAATTCGAATGATGTTTCCTTTACTATCGGTTACTTCGTAAGGAATGGCATAATTCCAACCAGCCTTGTTCCGTTTATCTTTAGCTTGAACCAATTCCGTCATGTCCAAATCGAGTTCGTTGACGGTGGGCCAAATCAGAAACGGATCGCGGGCACCGAATTGCGTAAACGTAAGTGGGATTTGGTATTCGTAATAGTTCGAAACAAAATCGCTACCTAATCGGATAAAGGCTCGTAAATCGCCTTTTTGCAATGGCGACACATCGGTTGCTTCGGCATGAATGAACATGCGAAGCTTTCTGAACTGACGAAGATCAACCCCTAACGATTTAAATGCACCACGCGCATCACCGTCGGCCAAACCACAAACTTGTAATGAAAGAGCTTGCTCATTTTGAAATACACTTTGTCCGTTGGAAACTTGCTGTTGTTGACGTTGAATGCCCGGAGGAATCACATATGGAATCGGCGAACGACTGCTGTTCTCTTCCACGCTCACAGAAATCAAATTAAAGGTGGTTGCATTTCGGTCGTCTTCGGGTATCATTTCGCCCGGATTTTTCAAGGAGAAATTATACCTACGCCATTGGTTCCGACCGAGTTCTAAGCGAGCAAAGCGCATAATGACGCTATCTTGAAACCCTGTTAAGAACATACGGAAGAAACGAATGGAACGGAAATCGGCAATGGCCCCAACGCGTTCGGTATAATCTAAGATAGGCACTTTAAATTGATACCAAGTTTCGTTCGATGTGTTTCCGTTTGCTAATACAACAGGCTTTATTTGTTTGTTTACAATAAAATTCTCCCCCACTTGCATGTCGGGTTTTACTTGAATACGGTACTGAAAATATTGTTCATTTTCGTTGAGTGTATTATCGCGGTTAATATCTTCCGCATCGGGAACATTGGTGAATGAATTAGAGAATTGACTATTATTCTCTTGTACGGGCGAATTACCTTGTTGATTATTGAATTTACGATAGCGTTTAAGTACATGTAACTTTTCGTTATCGTAATCGGTGCCCCGGAAATGATGAAAATCGTCGCTAGCCGGATCGTTCAATGCGTTTAAATAGACCGACGAGTTGGCCCCAAAATTGGTTTCCAATTCGGTGAGGAATTGTTGAAAGTTTTGCGCTTCTTCGGCATTTGTCATACCATCGAGCCCAACATCTTGCGCGGCACGAGCACTTGGATCGTTGTCGAAGGCCGCTGTAATTTGTTGTTGAAACTTGGGTATTTTCGACCATTTTGTTTGGTCGGTTTTAGTTGGATCAACCGGATACGGCAATCCGTTCTCAAAGGCTTTGCGCGAATCTTTTAAAATGTCTTCCGAAATATTTCCGAGGTTAATATAAAAAAAGCCTCCCGGGTCGTTAGGCCGATTGATGAATGGATCCATCAACCAGAATTCAATAAACTCGACATTCGCGGTTTCAAAATCGGAATAATCGATGGGGCGCATGATACCCGCCCAACGGCGCGATGGATTGAGGAGTTCGCCATTGGCATTAACCGTGGCATTGTTTGCATCGAAATTATAAGGACCACGTTCTTTGGGATAGTATGCTAAATCGAGTGTAGATAAGTTACCTTGCAAGGCCGTGTACGATCGAAGTGGAAAAACATCTTGTTGTTGAATCAAACGCAAATAATGATTGGAGAGCATGGCGGTATCGCGACGCATATGCTCGGGCATACAAGCTTGCTTAGGATCTACCATACACGGATCGAGGTTGTACCACGATAGTCGGGCACGATTCTTACCATAATCCCAATTATTCACCAAACTACCCTCAGGGAAAAGCGTATTGCCAAAACGATCGGGGGCATCTTGCGGTGTTGAAGCCATGCTCCAATGCGTTACCGGAAATTTAAGGTCGTAGCCACTTCGTGTACCTTCAAAATCGTCGAGATAAATATTGTTTTCTCCTGTTTGATCGTTAATTAAACGGCTATGCCCTGGTATAAGTTTGGCCACCTCTCCGGTAGCTTGAATCATTGAATTCGAGGTAGTTGAAATAATGGGCAAGCGATCTATAAATCGGGTAATACCCGGCATGTCTTTTTGAAAATTAACATCCAAGCCCAAGGCTGTATTCTTAATTGGATCTTCCCCAAAGTTAACTTTATTAAAGAAAGGTCGTTCCGATAATCGGAGCATAGTGCCACCGAGGGTTAGGTTTTCGTTTACAAAATAATCGAAACGAGTACCCACCAAATTCTGCATTTGGAATCCGAAGGTGGCATTGTTTTCGTACGATACATTGATCGGTATCCCTGAGTTTAAAATGCCATTATTGATGATTTTCAACTTGCCAATACCGTAATCGATTGTATAATCTACATTCTCGGTTAGTTTTTGTCCACCGGCAAATACCGATACCGAACCTTGCGGTATATTAAAGCCTCCTAAATATATTTCGGAGGAATTGGCTGAACGAAAACTTCCTTTAATTAAGAAACGATTGTATTGTGGAAATTGGATGGCGATGTTACGAGTAGAATCGTACAACAAGCGATACAAGTACTTCTTCTCCAATTGCGTATTACCGCCAAAAACCGGTTTTAAGTCGTCGCCAAAAGGTTCTAATACCGGGAAGATGATTTTACCTTGTTGCGAATTGATGGTAGTTCCTTCCACAAAATCGAAGCGTCCATCCGGTTGCGGATCGTTTTGATTGTTTAATCGATCTAAGTTCAATAAGCGAATCAATGGAATACCTGCTTGGGGTCCTTCCGGTAAAAAACGTTTTTCTCCGCCACCCGGATCTTGATAAAAAACATTCAATACAAACTCTTCGCGTGCTATTCCACTTGAACCAAGGGAATACACATTTTTCATCATCAAATCCCACAAAGGCACCGTTGGGTCGGGCGCTGTAGACTTGAGCATTTTAAGAAAGAGTATTTTAGGGTTTGAACTATCGGGAGGCATGTTTTGTGCAAATTCCCCTACCTGATAAACTTTTCCGTTGTTGGTGTATTCGTAAGCAACCCCAATAACATCGTCGGGTTGTAGCATCGAATTAACCGACAAAAATCCTAATTGTGGATTGAAGGTATATTCCGACTGATTTAATTTACGGGCATAGGTTTTTTCAAAATCAACGCGACCTTTTAATCCAACCGATTGCAAGCCACTTACCACCGTACCTACTTCACGAACACCGGGTACTTTAATAACTTGACTATACAAAGCATTGGCATTATTATCAACAATATCGACACCGGCATTGGTCAAATACTGCGAGCGGTAAGGCTGCGATTCACCCAAATCCATAAAGGCAACAATATCGCGCGCATTTTCGGTAACGCCGGTACGATTGGTTACCCATACTTCCATACGTGTTATATTATTCAACGACGAAATAATGGGGAAGTTCTTCATTGCAGCGTTGTATTCGCGGCGGAATGTATGGCCTAACAAATAGTGGCGAAAATCTTCGTACTGATCGCAAGCAATAGAAAAATTTTGTGTTTGTGCACCACCCTTGATGGAGAACGATTCGCGTTTTGATTTTTGTTGCGATGCTACTGCATCTACGCGCAATCGACCGAATTGTAATTGCGTATGAATGCCAAAAAGGGATTGTACCCCTTGTATGAGCGACGTCTTTAATGGGAAACTGATATACCCTGCTTCAATTTTTTTAATGATATCATCTTCTTGTCCGGTATATTCCAGCTTCAATTGATTTTCAAAATCGAAGGTTGCCTTGGTATTGTAATTAAAATTCATTCGCATCTTCTCCCCTACTTTCGCTAAGAGATTGATGTTCATATTCATATCGAAATCAAAGATGCCATACTTCTGGGCACTTTGCACCATGGTTGGATTTTTGATATTTTGCCAGTTTCCACCAAAGAACATCTCAATATTACCTTGTGGTTTCATTTCAATGGTACTTCCGCCAAAAATGCGATCGAACAACTGATTTCCTAAATTTACTTTGGGTATAGCCCCACCTTTTTTAGAAAGTTGCAAAATGGTATTGGCACGTTTTCTGAAATAAGCCGTTTCGTCTTTACGAGCTTGATAATTAAGGAACTCATCGAAACTCATATAGGAAGGCGCACGATAATAAGAATTTCCTATACGTTCGCTGATTGAATAAATCTGTTCGTCCGGATTGTAATCGACCTCTGTTTTAATATTTTTGGGATCCCCTAAGTCGAATCGTTTGGGAACTGTTTCACTGTACTTATTCTGGGAACGATCTTCAATGGGAGAACGTAGGGTATCTTTCTTAACAGCAGGTGTATCGGCTAATGGCACATTAAAGTGCGTAAATGAAAAGGAATTGCCTTGGAATCCGATTAAACCAACAAGGGTTAATCCGAACCAAAGAAAAAAACGAATAATATGCGAAACAGTCTTGTTCAACAACTATAAATTTTTAAGGGCCAGTTTTATCAAATCTTCAATATTCAAATCAGCTTGTTGTTTCATCGATTTCTGTATAGCTTGAGCCGCTGCGGCACGAGCAATACCTAAACTCAGTAATGCATTTAACGCATCTTGTTCGAAATTATTGCTAACGGTACCATTTAATTCCGAGGCATCGCCTAAGTTTCCGAGCTTACCTAGCTTATCTTTCAACTCTAAAATAATGCGCTTTGCGGTCTTGTTGCCGATACCCTTTACACGCTCTAAGGCATGCTCGTTGGCTTGCACAATAGCTTGCCGTAATTCTTCGGGTTTCATGCCCGACAACATAACACGTGCTGTACCCGTGCCTACCCCACTAACCGAAATCAGATTCAGGAATAAGGTACGTTCTTGTTGGTCGGCAAAGCCATACAATTGCATGGCATCTTCCTTCACATGAAGGTACGTGAACAATACCCCTTCATGGAGGGAACTAATTTGGGAATAGGTATTTAAACTTATATGGACGTCGTACCCGATATCGTGTACATCAACGCATACACTAGCCGGTGTTTTAGATACGAACTTCCCCTTCAGGAATGCTATCATCGCTAACAAATATAACGCCTGATTGGCGATTGAAACGGTAAGAATCAGAAAAAAAGTATTGAATACAAAAAGAAAAAACCACTTGTTAAAGTGGTTTTTCCATACAAAGAGTTTTAGCTATTAATAAACCCACATATCGTGTTCTTTATTAAACAACTTGTTTTTAATTTCTTCCGATTCATACAAGCGATCAACACCACTTTTGTAAGTTTTGATATCGTCTTGTAAAGGATTGTTGATGGTTGATTTAACCACATAGCTTGAGAACAAACGCTTCTCGAAGAAATCGTCCCAAGTAATCCGATTTACATCGTTTTCAGGGTTGTAAACTTCGTAACGTACATTGGTTGTACGGAGATCGTTGTAATGTAACCAAAACAAGGGCAACGACAAACGGGGTGTTCCATCTTCGTTCTTACGATCGAGGTAAGGAGCAATTCCAATAATACGAACCACCATACGACCTAAATTACGATCGAAGATCCAATCTTCTTTCATACGGT
>JBIKQE010000039.1:0-12931 GCA_044349815.1 Chitinophagaceae bacterium
ATATCGAGAGCATTCCGGCCTACGAAGAAATGCTGCGTGAAATTGGGTTTAACGATGTTGTAGTGAGCGACATGAATGCGCAAACTTGGCAAACTTGGGTTAAACGAACGGTAGAATACGCTGAAAAGGCGTTTCGCGACAATGCCATTGCCGAAGAGGTGTATGCCGGTTGGGTAAAAAATCAGGATTATCTATACGAATCCGCAGAATATTATTTGTATGTATCGGCAACTAAGTAAGTTATCAAGCTTAATCCCTTAGCCGTTATTCGTCCAATAACCATAAACTATAGCCTTTAAGCGATTAATAATCATTTAATGTTACATTGTAGCGCTTTGTGTTTATTTTTACGATATGCGTAGTTTATTTTTATTATTAGTTTGTTTAATGGCGTCAAGCCAAGTGTTCGCTCAAACCGAAATTGGCACCTGTGCCGATGCCCGCAAATCGTCGATGCAACGGATCAAGAAAAAAACACGAGCCGGCAATTACGACAATGCCCTCATGAGCCGCTACGATGTGCACTTTTACTTCCTCGATTTGAATATTGAACGTAATTCAACGGTCATTAGCGGCAGCGGACAAATAGGCGCTACCATCACGGTTCCTACCGATACTTTTTGTTTCGAATTAAACAGCTCGCTAACCATCGATAGTATTATTCTTTTACCGGCAGGTAACACCGCCAATTATGTGCGTGTTGGTCAAATTACGTATATCATTTTACCTTCCCCCTTGGCGCTAAACACCAACTTCAATGCTAAAATTTATTACAAGGGCAATGCCAATACCGTGGGCGGCGCCGCTATTGGCGATGGGTTCAGTACGGCCACCTCGCAAACGTGGCAAAACCAAGTAACCTGGAGTTTGAGCGAACCTTATAGCGCCTACGAGTGGTTTCCATGCAAACAATTTTTGCAAGATAAAGCCGACAGCTCGTGGGTATTTGTTACCACCTCCAATCAAAACCGCGTAGGCTCGAATGGATTGTTGGTTGGCGTGGATTCCTTACCCAACAATAAAGTAAAATACCGTTGGAAATCGAATTACGTTATTGATTATTATTTGATATCGATTGCCGTTGCGAAATACGTCGATTATACCTATTTTGTTCATCCGCCTAATTTGCCCAACGATTCGGTGATGGTGGTAAACTACGTGTACGATAACCCGAATTGCTTGCCAACCTTCAAAGCGCAAATCGATAGCAATGGCTTGGTATTGGAATACCTCTCCGAAAAATTAGGCTTATATCCTTTCCATAAAGAAAAATACGGTCACGCTATGGCGCCTTTTGGTGGTGGTATGGAACACCAAACCATGACGAGTGTTGGTAATTTAGGGAATTTCTCTTTGAATGCCCACGAACTCATGCACCAATGGTTTGGCGATTATGTAACCTGCAAAACATGGAAAGATATTGTAATCAACGAAGGCTTTGCCTCGTACGGCGAATATTTAGCCTACGAACATTTTAGAGGCTTACCCGCCGCGCAGGCCGATATGGCCGGTGTACATAACGATGTGATGCAAGATGCCAATGCGCGTGTCTATTTCACCGACACCACCGATGTGAACCGCATTTTTAGCAGTCGCCTCACCTACAACAAAGGCAATGCCGTGGTGCATACCATGCGCTTTGTATTGGGCGATAGTTTGTTTTTTGCCGGCTTACGGAACTTCTTACAACAATACGCCAACGCCACGGCGAGCATCGACGATTTAAAGACCTCCATGGAGGCTTTCACCGGTGTGAATTTGAGCGATTACTTTTCGCAATGGTTGTATGGGTATGGGCATCCTATTTTCTCCGGACAGTTTTTTGCCAATGGCAGTAATTTGTATTTGCGCATCACACACACCACCTCGTCGGTGAATACCACCCTCTTTAAAACACCGCTTGAAATTAAGTGTACCGGTCCGAACGGCGATACCACGGTGCGTGTAAACATCACCGCCAACAGCAACGATTTTATTATTCCGTATGGCCGTGCGGTAACGAACATCAGTATTGACCCGAACAATTGGTTGTTGAACAAGGTGGGTAACATCTCGCAAAATGCAGCGTTGCAAACCTTGGATGCCAGCGATATTGCACGCGCCAATGCGGTTGACATATGGCCGAATCCGGCGGGGAACGAAGTGAGCATTGTAGTGAACAACGAACCCAATGCCACCTTCGCCTTGTTCGATATGCAGGGGCGTTTATGCAAGCAAGGTCCGTGTGGCACCGTTGAAACAAGTACCTTATCGAATGGCGTTTATGTAATACGCATTAATACCGGCGCAGGAACCGTTCATCGTTCCTTGCACGTCCGTCATTAATTTTTTTTGAAGCGCAGCAGCATCACCTTCTTCAGCATTCTTCCCGTCTTACGCTCCAAGGCCCTCGGGGTTTGTGGTTGCACGTTTGTAACCATTACCAACTCCTCGGGCGCTTTCCGCTACACCCGGGGCTAATCATTCATCGTCCGAATCATTTATGAAGCTGAGGCTGTAATTCCTTCCTTACGAAGTCCCTTCAAGATACCACCGTGGGGAACAGAAGAACCCCTACGGACCCGTTTCCCACAATTATTATTTATGCCAACTTATGCCGCATTATTTATAAACCATATTGATTTATATTTGGATTGACGTTAATAACTCAAAATAGCCACTTTGGTAACTAACTGGTACAAATAAGGAGTGAGTGAGAGAGTGTGTGTGAGTTAGGTGCTATTTTTTGCGACAACGAAAACATCAAAAACGACAATGAAAAGAAACATATATGTATTGACAATTTTAACGTCACTTATATTTCAATCTTGCGGTATTAAAACGGCAAAAGAAGTTGGACTGCATTTTTCAACAGTAAAATCAAAACTGCCCGATTCGCTGACTTGGAAGAAAATAGGTTTTGCAAAAGAATTGATTAATCAAAAAGAAATGATAGTAGTAATTAGTGGTGGCAGAAATCCAGTTCCATTAGACAAGTGGGACGAATTTAAACCTTCATTTCCGTACAAAAAAAACATCAACAGACATTTACTTTTTCAACAAACGGCATTTTATCGTTCCCCAAATACTGATGTAAATTGCAAACAACCTGACTGCATAAAACAACGTGAATATAAAAATTACACTTGGGTAGAAATGGCTAAGCCAATTTGTGTAGATTTTGTAGGGGGTAAAACTGATATGCTCAAACCAGAAAAAGGACATTTGGTAATTAAAACCATTCAAAAATGTCAGGCTGTAATGTTTACCGATAGTATATTTCAACTTACCGACAATAATGGAAATTATTATGTAATGCACGCAACGGAAACAGGCACGCCCGATACAACAGCAACTTTGCCAAGCGGTTGGTCATTAAAAAAACTGATTTTGAAAGAGCCATTAATCATATCGCCTTTTGGAGGTGGTAATGAATGTTACTACAATATTATTGGAGACAATTTGGGACAAGGCTATCATCAATATATTTTTGCTGATACAATTTATCCGTCTAGTGAAAAATAAACAAGATAACAGTTTTTTTTCCTCGCTGAGTTTCCTGCAAGGGACTCAGCGATTGATCATTATTTTAAAGAGTCGTATTCGGTAGGGGCGAATGGCATTTGCCGATAGGAATGAGAAGGGAAACAGAATGAATGGGGAGAGAAACAGGAAGTTAGAATGAGAGAGAGAATGAGCATCAGAATGAATTTGCATCGCGTGAGGGATGGAGGCGGCAGCGCCCGGAGCGCCGGAGCGGAGCGGAGGCGCGTAGGGACTATAGCCGAGAGCCCGACCCGAGGACAGGGAACTGTGTCAGTGAACTAGAAACTGGAGATCCGAGGGGCACGCCCAAGAAATAATTTGTTGTATCAATTCGAGCGCCTTTTGTCTCAAAATTATGTTGCTATATTTGCGATGAATTAGATTTTTATAGGCATGAATGATACAGGCGTGGTGGATTCGGTGGTTATTAATTTTTGTCCAACCGGTATGGTGCCCACAAAAAAAATGAATGCAAGTGTACCGGTCTCGGTGTCCGAAATTGTGGAAGAAACCCATGCGGCGTTTGAGCGGGGAATAACGATTGTTCATTTGCATGCGCGGAACACCGATGAGAGTCCGACGTATAAAAAGCATATCTACCGCGATATTTTTGAAGGTGTTCGGAAGCATTGTTCGGGTTTGATTGTGTGTGGCAGTAGTTCGGGGCGCAATTGGCCCGAGTTTGAGAAGCGTTCGGAGGTGTTGGAGTTGATGCCTGATATGTGTTCGTTGACCTTATCGTCGTTGAATTTTTTAACGCAAGCGAGTGTGAATGAGCCCGATATGATTGTGCAGTTGGCGCTCAAGATGAATGATTGTGGGGTGATTCCTGAATTGGAATGTTTCGATTTGGGGATGATTAATTATGGAAAATATTTGATGCGGAAAGGAATTTTAGCAGGGCCGCATTATTGGAATTTATTGTTTGGGAATATTGCGGGGATGCAACCGAGTTTGAGTACTTTGGGAGCGGCTTTGCAAGAAATTCCGGCCGATGATTATGTGGCCTTGGCGGGTTTGGGGCAAGACCAGCTTAAGGTTAGTGCCATGGCTATTGCAATGGGATTGGGCGTGCGGATTGGCTTGGAAGATAACTTGTGGTTTGATGGTAAGAAAACGGTGCCGGCTACGAATTTGATGTTGTTGGAACGGTCGCATCAATTGTTAGCAATTCATGAGATGGGCTGTATGCCTTCGGCCGAGTTGGGTGCGCGCGGATTTTATAACACAAAGCGAGATAAATAATTTTTCGGATGGCATTCAAGGACTTACCTATAGTTAGGGATTTATATAAAATGGCTCGATTCGGCGTAATGAATCACTTGCGTTATTTGTTTAACTATTCGAAGACGGTGGTGTATGTGCAAGTTGAGTTGAATCGGTTGATTGACTTGCCAACTAATTTTCCCTATCAGGTGAAGGTATTATCGTTTGATGATACGAACGATTTAGCTACTTGGGCGCATATTATTAATGTGGCTTATGAAGAGGAGCAGTATGATGTGGATCAAGCGAAAAAGAAATTGCAACAACATGAATATTTGCATATTCGGAATGTGTATTTGTTGTTTGATGGCGATATTTGTATTGGTACCGTATCGTCGGCACATTTCAAAAGCAATCCGGGTATTGCAAGTGGATGTCGTTTTGCGGTATTGCAGTCGCACCGAGGCAAGGGCATTGGTAAGTTTTTGTATTTATTAATTATGCACGAGTTGAAGAAGGAGGGGTTCAAGCATTTTGAAAGTACGATGGCGGTGATTCGGGAGACCTCCTTTATTTTGAAATTTAAGTTAGGGTTTTATCCTCAGTTTAATCGGAGGTATGTACAATTCAAAACGCAGCAACGTTTTTTTGTGGTTCGATGGATGGCGAATTATCGTTTGTATCAGTTGTGGCGTAATCATCAGGCGTCGGTGAATAAAAAGTTTCTGCCTAAATAGGGTAGGGGTTCCAATTGTTTAACGGTATCAGCAATGCAGTGATTGATCGATGAGCCGTTTAAATTACGATACGGATGGCCCCGGTTTGCCCAATGAATTGCTACGGCGCTTGGTTGATTTGCAGGGGTATTTATTCCTATCAAGCGAACGCTGTTACACACGAACTTTTGAGTTCGTGAAATATCCCGTTTGTTTCTTTAAATAAGGATGATTAATCTTTCACCAAGGTACCGATGTGTTTACCGGTAACTACATGGAGGAGATTGCCGGGCGTGTTCATGTCGAACACGATGATGGGCAATTTGTTTTCTTGGCAGAGGGTGAACGCGGTCATGTCCATCACTTTCAAGTTTTTTTGGATGGCTTCGCTGAAGGTGAGGTGCTCAAATTTAACGGCGTTCGGATTTTTTTCCGGGTCGCTGTCGTAGATACCGTCTACACGGGTGCCTTTTAAAATCACATCGGCACTAATTTCGATGGCGCGCAGGGTGCCGGCGGTATCGGTGGTGAAATAGGGGTTGCCTGTGCCGGCACCGAAAATTACTACACGGCCTTTTTCGAGGTGACGAATAGCGCGGCGACGAATGAAGGGTTCGGCTACCTGGTCCATTTTGATGGCACTTTGCAGGCGCGTTTGTACACCCACTTTTTCGAGCATGCTTTGCATGGCAATGCCATTAATAACCGTGGCCAGCATACCCATATAATCGCCTTGGGCGCGTTCAATGCCGGTTTCTTTTTCGTTCATGCCGCGGTAAATGTTACCACCACCAATTACAAGCGCTACTTGAACACCGAGGTCGGTGATCGACTTAATATCGTGGGCGTATTGCGAGAGCATGGCCGGATCGAGACCGAAGGCTTTATCGCCCATGAGGCTTTCGCCGGATAACTTAACTAATACACGTTTGAACTTTGGAAGCATGACGATGTTGGGTTTGGGCAAAAATACATGCTCTTGAGCATTTATGTCGGTAAGAAGGCAATTATTTCATGGCCGAAAGAATGGCGTAAATTTCTTCGTGAATTTGGCTTTCCGATTGATTCCCGTCGATCATTACAATATGCTCGTTGTCTTTTTTCTTATCGAATGCTTCGAGGTAATTGGCGCGGATTTTTTCGAGCTGACTTTTCGTTTCGAACAAGTCGGATTGTTCGCGGTTGTTGGCAATACGTTGCATGCTAATGGCAGGGTCAACATCAATGAAGAAAATAATATCGGGTTTAAGGAGTTTGGCACAGAGGCTGTTGGCATCCATTACCCAATCCATTGGCACATCTAAACTATGGTAAGCGTAGGAAGAGAAATAATAGCGGTCGCAAATTACATGAGCGCCATGCGCTAAATGCGCTTTCAGGCCATAGGTTTCATCGAGAATATGATCGAGCCGGTCGGCTACAAACAAGGCGGCTAAGGTTTCGGGGTGCACTTTTTCTTCCTGCCGAATTATTGCTCGTATGGTACGACCAATTTTATTGTCGGTAGGTTCAAAGGTGCGGTGCACCAATTTATTTTCGTTTTCTAAACGGGTTTCCAGCAAGCGGGCTTGGGTACTTTTACCACTTCCGTCTATGCCTTCTAGCACAATAAATAGAGGTCGGTCTGGTTGCATTGGAGCGCCCTTGCAGGCATGTTGAATTAGCTTAAAATATCGCGGGCAATAACCAATTTTTGAATTTCGGAGGTTCCTTCACCAATGGTGCAGAGTTTGCTGTCGCGGTAATATTTTTCAACGGGGAAGTCTTTTGTGTAACCATACCCGCCAAATATTTGAACGGCTTCAGTGGCCACACGTACCGACACTTCGGAGGCGTAGTATTTAGCCATGGCACTTTCTTTGGTCATTTTCTCGCCCCGCATCAGTTTGTCGGCAGCTTGGTAGATGAGCAATTCGGCGGTTTCAATTTGAGTGGCCATATCGGCTAATTTCCATTGAATAGCTTGGAAGTTTGCAATGGGTTGGTCGAATTGGAAACGTTCTTTGGCGTATTTCAAAGAGGCTTCGTAGGCGCCTTTGGCAATACCCAAGGCTAAAGCTGCGATGGAAATACGACCACCATCTAATACCACCATGGCTTGTTTGAACCCTTCGCCTACATTGCCTAGGCGTTGTGCATCGGAAATACGGCAGTTGTCGAAAACCAATTCGCAGGTTTCGGAAGCGCGCATGCCCAACTTGTTTTCTTTTTTACCGGCGCTGAAACCAGGCGTTCCTTTTTCGATAGCGAAAGCAGTTACGTTGTTTTTAGTGCGGGGTTCTCCGGTGCGGCAAAGCACCACGGCTACATCGCCTGTTTTGCCATGCGTAATCCAGTTTTTAGTTCCGTTAATTACCCAATCATCGCCCTCTTTCACGGCCACGCAACGCATGTTGCCGGCATCCGAACCCGTGTTGGCTTCGGTCAACCCCCAAGCGCCAATCCATTCGCCGGTTGCAAGTTTGGGTAAGTATTTTTTCTTTAAATCGTCGGAAGCAAATTTGTACAAGTGGTTGGTACACAGCGAATTGTGTGCCGCTACCGACAAGCCGATAGAACCGCAAACCTTGGCAATTTCGCTTACTACGGTGATGTATTCAAAGTACGTCATGCCCGAACCACCGTATTGCGTAGGTACTAAAATACCCATCAAGCCCAATTCGCCCAATTGACGAAAAACGTGCACGGGGAATTCTTGCGATTCGTCCCATTTCATCATGTCGGGTCGGATATTTTTTTCAGCAAAATCGCGAATCATGTCGGCAATTTGCGTTTGTAATTCGGTGGGTGTAAAGTTCATAGCGTCTAATTTTTTATTGAACTTTTTCCAAGCTCAAATAAGGCACAATTTTACGAAATAAAACGCTATCCACGGCTTTTATTTCTGTTAATTCATTGAGACTTTCTATATGGTAGTTTTTAGCTTTGCGCCAGCTTAAAATTTGCCGTCCGAGTTCCCCGCTAAAATAGGGGTGCTGTTTAAATTCATTCCATGTTATATCGAGTAATAACAGGGGTTTTATATGTTTGGGGTTAACCCTAAGGCGAGCTTTTATTTTATTAAAAACGGGGGTGTCGATGCTCCATACTTCCAGCAATTGTTGGGTAGTGTAAAACCCACCTAATTGTTCGCGGTAACGGATGATGGCGAGGGCTCGTTTTTGTCCAATGCCCGGCAAGCTATTTAGTGCCGTTGTGTCGGCTGTATTTATATCAACTGGCGGCCTGTTTTCGGTTTGTTCCTTCGGTATGTTGTTTATTCGAATATACGAGGCTAATTGAACGTACTCCGAATCGCGCAGGGCATACAGTCTTTTAACTTGTTCCGGGGTATAAAAATGGCCCCCTTTATTGCGATAATGTAACCAAGTTTGAATCACTTTGTTTCGGAGCCCCATTTGTTTTAATTGTTGTTCTGTTACCGTATTGGGGTTGAACGGAAATGGGTGTAATACCATGCTGTCGTTGGCTACCACCTCGCTTAGCAAGGAATCCCAATGGGGCCAGGCGGCGTTTGAGTCTGCCATCTTATTCGTGGGTTGTTTAGCCACAAACCGCACAACTATGCTGAGGGCAATGATGCCACAAGCTAGCCACATGCCCAAACGTTGGGTACGCGAAGGTGGTTCCGAAAAAAACGGAGACATAAGCAGGATGTTAAACAGGTGTAGGGAGTTGGTATGTTGGTTGGCGTTAATAGACCAATTAAAATCTTTAGCCTAAACCATCGGTTACCATATCGCGAACAATTTTTTTCACCAAGCCCTGGAGGACATTACCGGGACCAACTTCCGTGAAACGATCTGCTCCATCGGCGGTCATTTGAAGTACGCTTTGCGTCCAACGAACGGGGGCTGTTAATTGTGTAATGAGGTTGGCACGAATATCGTTAGGGTTGCTTACCGCTTGAGCGTTTACATTTTGATATACGGCACAAATGGGCGTAGCAAAAGGCGTGGCTTCAATAGCGGCTTGTAATTCTTGGCGAGCAGGTTCCATTAGGGGCGAATGGAAGGCACCCCCCACGGGTAAGGGCAACGCACGTTTGGCCCCAGCGGCTTTCATGCGTTCGCAGGCTATTTCAATGCCTTTTAAACTGCCTGAAATTACTAGTTGGCCGGGACAATTATAGTTGGCGGCAACCACTACTTCTTCGGTAATGTCATCACATACTTCTTCCACTTTTGCATCGTCGAGACCAAGCACTGCGGCCATACCCGACGGGGTTAGTTCGCAGGCTTTTTGCATAGCATTAGCCCGCATCGAAACCAAGCGCAAGGCATCGGCAAACGATAAGGTTTTATTGGCTACAAGGGCCGAAAATTCGCCTAAGGAGTGGCCGGCTACCATGTGGGGCGTATCGTTGTTTAGGTATTGGAAGGCTATAACAGAATGTAAAAAGATTGCCGGTTGTGTAACGTTGGTTTGTTTTAAATCGTCGGCACTGCCTTCAAACATTACTTGAGCAATATTGAATCCTAAAATATCGTTGGCTTCTTCAAATAGTGCTTTAGCCGCAGGGATATTATCGTATAACGATTTTCCCATGCCGGTAAACTGTGCGCCTTGTCCGGGAAATATAAATGCATGTGCCATAATCTACTTTTTAGGCGGTGAAGTTACACGCTGAATGGGAGTTGAACAAAAGCCAAGCGAAATTAAACGACTATTCCCGAATAGCACCAGCCGCTTGTTTGGCTTGTAATTCGCGCATCGCGTCGCGTGCAATCCAGCGTCGCGATGGGGTGTTTTGAATAATCAAGCGTTCGCAACAGGCGATGGCCATAGGGTACAAGGTTCGATTGCGTTTGCCTATAGTGCGTAACAGCCAATTTAAAGCTTTCTTTACAAAGTTTCGATCGTCGTGAGCCTCCTCTTCGATGCGGGTTAAAAATCGGGCAATCGTAGCAGGGTCTTTTATTTTATTGTGTTGCACATACATCAACATCAATACAAAGCCTGTTCGTTTTACAAATTCTTCTTCGCGGTAAGAATACGCAAACGCTTTATTGAGGTAAAAGGGTGTTTTGTAATACAAGTTTGCGCACAATTGATCGCACAAATCCCACGAACCAATGCCTTCCGTCCAAGCATCCATTTGCGTTTCGCTTACTTGTTTCGGGTCGTCGGTAAAGGCGGCCAACAACATGGCTTCGTGAATACCACTTGCCCACAAATCGGCCGCCACTTGATGGCGATGGTCCGATTTTTTTAAGTTCTTGGCTATGGCACGCAACACCGGTACATTAATGCCCAAGGTATTGTTGTTGCCAACCGCAAAGCGTTTCATGCCTTCTTGATTGGCTTTGTTTTCCAAGCTTTTCAAGTGCTTGAGCACGGCAAGGCTTTCAGGGTGCATCGTTATTGAATGAAGGAGGCCATTGCCTGTTGGAGTAACAGCGCCTGTTCGCGGGCTTTCTCGGCAAAGTTGGTACCGGAAGAAGCAAACAAAATTTGGCGAGAGGCATTCACTAATATACCAACGTCTTTATTCATGGCCCGTCGACTCACTTCTTCCAAACTGCCTCCTTGAGCACCCACACCGGGAATTAGCAAGAAATGTTCAGGAAGTAGCTCACGTATTGCAGCCAGCTGTTCAATTTTAGTGGCACCCACTACAAACATCGTGTTGTTGGGTGTTCCCCATTGGGCCACGGTTTGCATCACATGTTGGTACAAAGGGGTATCGTTTTGGGTAAAGTACTGAAAATCGTAGGCCCCTTCGTTGGACGTTAATCCTAATACAATAGTCCATTTGTTTTCAAAATCTAAAAACGGCTGAATACTGTCTTTACCCATATAAGGCGCCACGGTAATGCTATCAAATGCAAGGGCTTCAAAAAATGCCTTGGCATATTGCGTGCTGGTATTGCCAATATCACCTCGTTTGGCGTCGGCAATGGTAAAGAGATTGGCCGGAATGTAATTTAATGTTTTTTGCATGCTTTCCCAACCGGCCAAGCCACGCGATTCATAAAAGGCCGTATTGATTTTATAGCTAACACATACATCGTGCGTTGCATCAATAATGGCTTTGTTGAACGCAAACACCGGGTCGGGTTCGTGCATTAAATGCGAGGGGAGTTTCGTGATATCGGAATCTAAACCCACACACAAATACGATTTCTTTGCGCGTATTTGATGAATTAATTCTTCGCGTTGCATGCTTTATTTTCCTTGAACGTTATTGCCATCGTAAGCCCATTTGATATAGGTACTTCCCCACGTAAAACCACCCCCAAATGCGGCAAGTACTATATTGTCGCCTTTGCGCAATTGGTTTTCCCATTCCCACAAGCACAGTGGTAGGGTTCCATTGGTAGTATTCCCAAACTTTTGGATGTTGATCATTACCTTGTTTTCGTCTAAGCCCATGCGTTCGCGGGTGGCATCGATAATGCGTTTGTTGGCTTGGTGCGGCACCAACCAAGTAACATCATCGGCGGTAAGGTGATTGCGTTGCATAATTTGATACGCTACATCGGCCATATTGGTTACCGCAAATTTGAAAACGGTTTGTCCTTCTTGATATACAAAATGCTCTTTGTTGGTAACGGTTTCAATGGTGGCCGGACGAACAGACCCACCGGCTTTTTGATGCAGGAAGGCTCTTCCGGCTCCATCCGATTTTAATACGCTGTCGATAATGCCATATCCATCGGTATTGGGTTCTAACATAACCGCACCACATCCATCACCAAAAATGATGCAGGTAGCACGGTCTTCAAAGTTGAGTATCGACGTCATTTTATCGCCCCCCACCACAATTACTTTTTTGTGGGTGCCATTCATAATGAACTGCGATGCGGTGGTTAAGGCATATAAAAAGCCACTGCATGCTGCATTAATATCGAAACTCCAAGCATTTTTCAAGCCTGTTTTATCGGTTATTACATTAGCCGTTGCCGGAAATTGCATATCGGGCGTGGTGGTGGCACAAATCAATAATTCAACATCCAAGGGGTCGGTACCTGTTTTACGAAGTAAATCTTTTACTGCCTCAGCGCCCATGTCGGATGTGCCCATTCCATCACCTTTCAAAATCCGACGTTCTTTAATGCCGGTTCGCGAGGTAATCCAGTCATCGGTGGTGTCCACCATTTTTTCTAAATCAGCGTTCGTGAGTCGGTCTTCGGGAACAAACCCGCCAACCCCGGTTATAGCTGCAAAGCAATGAGACATAGTGATTGTTTAAAGCAAAAAATGAGAGCAAATGTAGCGAATTCTACGTCGAGGTTTTCCTCTTTTTATACACCAAAAGCATGCAAGTATCAATAAAATTGATGCAAGTAACTAAAATGTAATATAAAAAACTTTTGAAGTACTAAAAGTTTATGTAGTTTTGCGCCCGTGCACAACCACCGTAAACATATCATAGAACAAGCCTTTGGCACATTTAAACAACGTGGGTTTAAGAATGTAACCATGGACGATATTTCGCGGCAAGTGGGAATTTCAAAAAAAACCTTGTACGAATTGTTTAA